>JAYUXE010000227.1:0-5619 GCA_043753165.1 Archangiaceae bacterium
CACACCCGGGCCGGAGACTTTCGAAGGTCTCCGGCCTTTGTCATTTGGAGCTGACCATGTCCGAGCTGTTTCGAAAGTTCTCCCACGCCATCGCCGGCCTCGTCGGTTCCGCCGGCGCCTTCATCGCCGCGGCGGGCGTGGTCGTCGTCTGGGCGTGCTCCGGGCCGCTGTTTGGCTTCTCGAACACCTGGCAGCTGGTCATCAACACCGGCACCACCATCGTCACCTTCCTGATGGTCTTCCTCATTCAGAACAGCCAGAACCGCGACGCCCGCGCCATTCACTTGAAGCTCGACGAGCTGCTTCGCGCCTTCGGCGGAGCGCGCAACTCTCTCGTCAACCTCGAGAGCCTCTCGGACGCGAAGCTGCTCGAGCTGCAGCACGAGTTCGAACGCATCCAGAACGACTTCGGCATCGACTCGCCCCACGTCGATCACATCGAAGAAGAGCTCGAGAGCCGCAAGAGGGACCCGTCGAAGCGCCGGCGGCAGCACCACCACCTGCAGTGAGCCCTCTCAAGCCCGCGCGGCGGGTGTCTTCTTCCGATTCGTGAGCCTGAGCAGCAGCAGCAACCCCAGCACCGCCGCGTAAATCAGCGGCTCGGTGTGGTCTTTTTTCACGCGCCAGTAGAAGTGCACCGCCCCCAGCGCCGCGCACAGGTACGCGAGCCGGTGCAGCTGCTTCCACCGCGCGAACCCCAGCTTCTTCACCGCCCCGTTGGTCGACGTGAGCGCGAGGGGAATCAGCAGCAGCCATGCCAGAAAGCCCACCGTCACGAAGGGCCGCTTCGCCACGTCTTCCAGCGCGGCCGACACCGCGAAGCCCTGGTCGAGCACCAGCCAGGTGAGGAAGTGCAGCGTGACGTAGCCGAACGCGAGCAACCCCAGCGCGCGCCGAATGCGCACCGGCCACGTCCACTTCGTCACGAGCTGCACCGGTGTGCACGCGAGGCTCGCGATGAGAAACACCAGCGCCGTGAGACCCAGCCGGTTCAGCGCTTCAGAAATCGGATTCGCGCCCAGCGCGTCCTGCGCCGCCCGCAACGCGAGCGCGGCCACCGGCACCGCGCCGCCCGCCCAGACCGCCGGCACCAGCCAGGGAAGCGCCTTAGCCACGCAGCGCGCGAATCGCTGCTGCGTAGTCCGGCGTGTTGAAAATTGCGTTGCCCGCGACGAGCACGTTCGCTCCCGCCGCCACGACCTGCTTCGCCGTGTCCGCGTTGATGCCGCCGTCGACCTCGATGTCGACCTGGTGCAGGCCCTTCGCGTCCAGCATCGCGCGCAGCCGCCGCACCTTGTCCACCGACTGCGGGATGAACGCCTGCCCGCCGAACCCCGGGTTCACGCTCATCAACAGAACCTGATCCACGTCCTCGAGCACTTCTTCGATCGCGCTCAATGGCGTCGACGGATTCAGCACCACCGAGGGCCGCATGCCCGCTGCCCGAATCTGCTGAAGCGTGCGATGCAAATGCGGGCACGTTTCCTGGTGCACCGTCAGCGTCGCCGCGCCCGCCTTCGCGAAGTCGGCGATGTACTTCTCGGGCTCGACGATCATCAGGTGCACGTCCAGCGGCAACGACGTCGCCTTCTTCACCGCGGCCACCACCACCGGCCCGATGGTGAGGTTGGGCACGAACCGGCCGTCCATCACGTCGACGTGCACGTAGTCCGCGCCCGCCTTTTCAATCGCCTTCACCTCTTCGGCGAGCCGCCCGAAGTCCGCCGACAAGATGGATGGAGCGATCAGCAGCTTGCGCATCATGGCCCCGTCTTACCTTCGGCCTCGAGCGCCCGAAACATCGCTCGCACATTCCCCTTCCGGCTCGAAACCATGCCCAGGAACCCCGCCAGCTGGAACTGCGGCAACGTCACCTCGGCCGCCACGCGGTCTTCGTTCGCCCCGTCGGCGCGCAGCCGCGTCACCTCGGTTCGCAGCGACGTCAGGTAGTCCGCCAACGCCTGCACCTTCGCGCGCGGCATCACCTCGCCATGCCCCGGCACCACCTGCTCGAAATCCAGCGTGAGGATGTTCGGCACCGTTCGGCTCAGCGCGAGAATGCTGCCGCCATATTCCGGGTCGCAGTACGGCTCGAACCCGTTGTTGATGAGGTCGCCCGCCACCAACAGCTTTCGGCCGGAAATCAGCGCGACCAGGTCTCCGTCGGTGTGTCCATTGCCCATCGCCAGCACCCGCACTTCTTCCCCGTCGAGCACCAGGCGCACCTCGCGCTCGACCTCGACGAACGGCGCGCGCACGCCTTCCGCTTCGAGCCGCTTCCGTGCGTTCGGGTGCACCATCACCACCGCCGCGTCCTGAAACAACTTGAGCCCACCCGCATGATCGAAGTGCGCATGGGTCAGCACGATGCGGCGCACCTTTCTCGCCAGCTCGACCTCGACCTCGTTGCGAAGCGTTCGGCTGAACTCGGCAAACTTCGTGTCGACCATCAACACCTCGCCCCGCCCGTGCAGCAGCGCCGTCACGTTTCCGCCACCCCCCAGCAACAGCTTCAGCCGTGCGTCGTAGCTGCGCGGCGAGACGTGAAGAAACCAGCCCGTGCCACACCCGGTAAGCAGTGCACACATGCCCATCACCAGCGCGGCCCAATGCTTGTGTTGTCCAGACTGGAGCGGAACAATCGCGGCCGTGTCCTTGCCCACAGAACCCTCCCTGACTCCGTTGCAGACGGCAGAACGCCGGCTGGACAAGCTCACTTCACTGCTCGACGTCGCGAAGGCGATGAACGCGGTGCGCGACCTGGATTCGTTGTTGCCGCTCATCCTCACGGAAGCCGCCCGGGTCGTCGAGGCAGATCGCTGCTCGTTGTTCATTCTCGATCGCGAGAAGGGTGAGCTCTGGTCCCGCGTCGCTCAGGGCACTCGCAACGAGCTTCGCTTCCCCGTCGGTCAAGGCATCGCCGGCGCCGTTGCCACCACTGGCAAGACCATCAACATCCAGGACGCCTACCAGGACGATCGCTTCGCCCGAAACTTCGACATCACCAACAACTACCGCACCCAGTCGATTCTCTGCGTTCCGATGCGAGACACGCGCGGCGAGGTCACCGGAGTCATTCAGGCGCTCAACGCCATCGGCGGCGCGTTCGACGCGGAAGACGAAGAGCTCTTGCTCGCGCTGGGTGGGCAGGCCTCAGGCGCGATCGAGAACACGCTGTTGCACGAAGAAATCAACAACCTGTTCGAAGGCTTCGTGCAGGCGTCGGTGGTGGCCATCGAGCAACGCGACCCGACCACGGCCGGCCATTCGGGCCGCGTCGCCAGCCTCACCGTGAACCTGGCGAAGAGCGCTGAGAATGCGCCCAGCGGTCCGTTTCGCGGCCTCACGTTCTCGCCAACCGAGATTCAGGAAATCAACTACGCCTCGCTGCTGCACGACTTCGGCAAGGTCGGCGTCCGCGAAGCCGTGCTGGTGAAAGCCGAGAAGCTCTACCCGCAAGAGCTCGAGGTCCTGAAGTCGCGCTTCGAGCTCGCTCGCAAAGACCGCCAGCTGCGCAGCTACATGCGGCGCTTCGACGAGATTCGCAAAGGACGCCCGGTTGGCGAAGTCGACGCCGAAGAAGTTGCGCGGCTGGCCAAAGACGAAGGCGAGCTCGACGAGTTCTTCGCCTTCATCCTCCAGTGCAACCGCCCCACGGTGCTCGCCCAGGGCGGCTTCGAACGGCTCAAGGAGCTCAGTGGGCAGTCCTTCAGCGACTCGCGCGACAAGTCACTCAGCCTGCTCACCGAACAGGAAGTGCAGGTGCTCTCGATTACTCGCGGGTCGCTGTCTTCTGACGAGCGCAAGGAAATCGAGTCGCACGTCACCCACACGTACAACTTCTTGAAAAAGATTCCGTGGACGAAATCGCTGCGCCAGGTGCCCGCGATTGCCTACGCCCACCACGAGAAGCTCGACGGCAAAGGCTACCCCCAGCTCATCAAGGCGCCGGCGATTCCCGTGCAGTCGAAGATGATGGCCATCTCGGACATCTACGACGCGCTCACCGCCAGCGACCGCCCGTACAAGAAGGCGGTGCCGCACGTGCAGGCGCTGGACATCTTGAAGAGCGAGGCCGACAAGGGTCAGCTCGACAAAGATCTCTTCACCATCTTCGTCGAGGCCGATGTTCCCGGCCGGGCGCTCAAAAAGGCCTGACTACATCGAGATGGTGTGAAGCCGCAGGGAATTGATCTTCCCCGGCTGACCCACCGGCGCTCCGAAGACGATGACGACGCGCTCGCCCTTCTGCGCGAGCCCACGCGCCAACAGCTCTTCTTCGACGCGACGAACCATCGCTTCGGTTTCCTGCATCGGCTCGAGCACGCGCGGCACCACCCCCCACAGCAGCGACAACCGGCGTCGCACTTCCTGGTTCGGGCTGAACGCGATGATTGGCACCTGCGGCCGGTAGTGCGAAAGAAGCCGCGCAGTCGTGCCCGACAGCGTGAAGCCGACGATGAGGCTCGCCCCTGATTCGCGCGCCGCACGGCACGCCACGCCACACGTCACGTCGGGGAACTCGGCCGGAATCTTCATCGGCTCACCCGTGCCGATGCGCGGGAAGCTCTGCCGCATCGCCGATTCGGCTGCGAGCACGATGCGATCCATCATCTCCACCGACTCGATCGGGTACTTGCCGCTGGCCGTCTCGCCCGACAGCATCACCGCGTCGGTGCCGTCGAAGATTGCGTTCGCCACGTCCGACGCTTCCGCGCGCGTCGGCCGCGGGTGCTCGATCATCGAGTTCAACATCTGCGTCGCGACGATGACGGGCAGGGCGCGTGCGTTCGCGCGGCGAATGATGTCCTTCTGAATCGCCGGCACTTCTTCCGGAGGAATCTCGACGCCCAGGTCACCGCGCGCGACCATCACCCCGTCGGTCTTGTCGAGAATCGCGTCGAGCCGTGCAATCGCCTCGGGCTTCTCGAGCTTCGCGATGATCGGCACCACGCGCCCCGCTTCGAGCATCGCGGCGCGCGTCAGGTCGAGGTCCTGCGGCGTCCGCACGAACGACAGGCCGATGTAGTCGACGCCGTTGTTGATGCCGAAGATGAGGTCTTGTTTGTCCTTCGGGGTCAGCGCGTCGGCCCGCAGCGCCACGCCCGGCAGGTTGATGCCCTTGTTGTTCCGCAGCGGCCCGCCGTGCACGACTTCGGTGCGCACCAGCTTCTGCTTGTCGGTCGACAGCACCTTGAGCTCGAGCAAGCCGTCGTCGAGCAGAATGCGGTCGCCGACGTTCACGTCGGCCGCGAGGTGCGCGTAGGTCGTCGAGACAATCTTCTCGGTGCCCGGCACCGTCTCGTCGGTGGTGATGTGGAACTCGGTGCCTTCGACCAGCTGGATCTCGCCCTTCTCGAGGCGGCCCGTGCGGATCTTCGGCCCCTGCAGGTCGCCGAGAATTCCCACGCCCTTGCGCACCTTCAGCGAGGCGGCGCGGATCTTCTCGATCATCTCTTTGTGCTGCGCGTGCGTGCCGTGCGAAAAGTTGAGCCGCACCACGTCCATACCCGCCGCCAACAACCTCTCGAGCATCTCGCTGCTGCTGCTCGCCGGGCCCAGCGTACAAACGATTTTCGCGCGTCTCATGTGACGCTCACGCTTATCAGGTCTGCCCCA
>JAYUXE010000228.1:0-5618 GCA_043753165.1 Archangiaceae bacterium
CCGACCCTGCCCATTCTGGTGCGGGTACAGTTTCAACGCGACGTCGACGAAGTGAGGAAGCTCGGCGCGACGCAGATTGTGGCGGCGGAAGAAGAAGGCGCCAACGCTGCGATGTGGCGTGCGCTCGAGATGGTGGACCCGGCATGACGAAGACCCCTGCCGTTGGACGAAGCGATTCAGGGCTGACGGCGGTCGTGCTCGAGCCAGCGTTCGCTCTGCTCGAAGAGGCGGGCGCCTGCTTCCGTCGCGCGGCGATGCTTCTCGTTCTCGTCGACCTTCTCGCGCAGCTCGGCGACCTGCTCACGCAGGGACAGCAGCAGGGACTCGAGACGTTCCACGGCCAGGTAGATGTGCGTTTCCATGGACGCGAATGGTCGAGGGCCCCCGTGACGCCCCGGCGAAGGCAGCGTCACGGGTGCGTTACTTCGACAGGCGAAAGTCGATCAGCCACTGCTCGAGGTCGTTCACCGCAGCGTCGGTGGGGACATCGGGTAGCTGAGAGCGGGCGAGCGCTTCGTCGAGCCGCTCGAACGCGCCATTCACTTTCAGCCTCCACTCGGCGGTGAGGTTCTCTGGCAGCTCGGACTTCTCGCCTGCGCGCTTTTGATCAACCAGCGCCTTTGCTGCGCTGAAGCCGGCGCCCTGCATCAGCTTCGTCAGGTCGGTCTCCACCTCTCCGGTCGCCAGCGCGTGGGCCCCCGTGAGGGTGGTTCGCAGCACGTACAGCAGCTTCTTCGCAGAACGGCCGCCGCCCTTCTGCCACTCGACCCACTGCGAGCGGCCGAAGCCCTGGTAGTGGCGGTGCAGCCGTCGCGACAGGGTCGCTTTGACCAGGGGCCGCAGCGACGCCAGGGCGGGGCTCACCATTGGCTGCAGCTGGCCGAGCACGCGCTCGAGGTAATTGCCGTTGCCCTGCAAAATCCCCTTCAGCACCCCCTGCAGCTCGTTCGACGAGTAATCGATTTCGACGCCGTCGATAATCTGCAGGCGCTCTGCTGCAGAGGGCGCAGCGCCGAGGCCCAGCAGCGTCTTCACCGGCGCTGCGTGAATCGCCTTCAGGTCGAGGTCGCTGTCGGGCGAGGGAAATCCGTAGGCGTGCGCGCCGGAAATCGACACCACGAGGTGCTCGCGCTTCGCGGCTTCCTCGGCGAGCACGGCATTCATCACGCGGGTCTGGTCTGCGGTCAGCATGGCTATTCTTCGACTTTGGGGTCGGGCGGCACAGCTGCGTCGGCGCCAAACACACCCGGCACCTTCGCCACCCACCGCTGCGCAAGCGATTCGCCGACGCGGACGGCGAGGTGGTGTGCCTTCCTGACATCGGGATGTTCCGGCAGCACGCTTGCGAGCTTCGCCGCCTCGAGCTCGGGCCCGTACGCCTGCGCTTCGCGCAACACTTCGTCCAGCGCGACGCGGCCAGATTTGATGTCCATCAATCGGTCTCTGAACGCGCCCGTCGCCTCGAACTGCGGCACGCCCGTCTTCAACCAGCCCGTCGCGAGCACGAGGAGGCGCAGCAGGTTGTACGAATTCTTCGGGCGCAGCTCGCGCGACTCGGGCGGCCGCCGGCCTCCTTCTCTCGCGTACTGCGCCAGCGCTTCGAAGTCGTTGCGCCCGAGCAGGCCCTGGTCCCACAGCGACCGGTACAGCTGCTTCACGTAGGTCCTGGCCCCGAGCTCGGCGTCGGCCGCGGTCGGATACTGGCGGGGGGAAATCGTGCTCAAGCGGCGCGCGACCTCGTCGAGGCCGGGCGACGGCGTTTCCTGCAGCCACTTCAGCAGCTCGTCCCGGTGTTCGGCGAGGCGCTGGGTCCGTTCGAGCCTGTCGAGCTGGCTCAGCGCGTACCGGCCGAAGCTGCCGAAAATTTGCTTCGAGACGAAGGCCTCGCGCGCATCCAGCAGCCACTGGCCGATGTCATCCGTCGCTTCCGCCCCCGGCACGAAGAGCATCTCAAGCGTGTTCGGGTCGGCGCGCAGCGCTTGCCCGATCGTCTTGTGCACTTCCCAGAACATCTGGCTGCTGTCCGCGCTGATGAGGTCCTTCGGCGCGTCGACGAGGCCCAACGTCCATGAGAAAGGCAGGGCGAACACGCCGCGCACGTCGGTGTCTGACGCATCGGTGGCGAGGCCCCACGCGCGCGAGCCGACGGTGGTCTGCAGCACGACGCACGGGCGCAGCGCCTCCCACGCGGCTTCCCGCCGCACGGCGAACTCGACCTGGCCCGTGCGCCGCGGAGCGAGCTCGTCGCGCGCGTACCAGACCTCACCGACCCCGACGATTTGCACATCGAAGCCGGCGTCTCGTGCGCGGACGACGCGGCCGATGACGCCCTTCGGAAGCCGTCTCTCGCTGGCCATTCGCGCGACGCGCGTCGTGACCTCGGTGCCGTGGGGCAGCGCAACAGAGGCGGGGTCGACGTTCTGAAGTCCTGCGACGCGCCGGGGCATGGCGTGGGCTGACGGTGCGGAAGAGCGGCGGCTGACTTCAAGGCACGACTTCGAAGACGTCGGCGTCGGGCATCGTCATCGCTTCGCGGCCCGCCGCGCGTGCCTTCTCGCGGGGCACTTCCATGAAGCGCTTCATGAACGCCGCAGTGGGCCGCAGCTTCACGGACTTGCCGGAGTCCTTGTTCGTGTAGACGGTGGCGAGCTGCTCGACCTTCGCCTCGGTGTACGTGAGCTGAAGGCGGCCGAGGCTGACGCCGGTGGCGGCCTGGGCTCCGTCGGCGATGCACGAAAAGCGGACCTCGCGCGGGCTCTGGTGATCGACCTTCAACGAGAAGCTGCCGCGCTTGAGGTTCAGTGTTTTCAGCGCCGATTCGCCCATGCGGTAGCCGGCGACGGCCCAGGCCCCGGCGTCCCCGTGAATGGTCGCGACGGCATCGAGCTTCGTGTCGACGTCGTCTGCCTGGCTCAGCGTTCCGACGGTCAGCAGTCCCACGAACAGCGCATTCCGGAGGTTCATGGTGCGCACGATAGGGCACTTTCGCGATGCCGCGGTGCGTCGAGAAGCGAGTAGAAGATTGTGCCGCATCGCGTCACGAATCTCTCGTTGCGCTGCTAAAATTACGCAATTGCAGGCTTTCTACCCCGCCTGACGCACCGCGGCGCATTCGATCGAATTCGATCGAATGCTCCGTGAGGTGCTCGGCGGCGAATCACTTGCGTTCATGCGCATGAATGCATTATCAATCGCGGCGAATGGCGACCGCGGCAAAAAACCTTTCGATGCTGCCCTCGCGGGTCGAGCTGTTCCGGCTGTTCGCCGAGACGGGGCGCCTGCAGGTGCTCGCGCTGTGCGCCGAAGAAGAGCTCGCGGTCGGTGAGCTTTCGGCGCTGCTCAAAGACAGCCAACCGCAGGTGAGCCGGAAGGTCGCGGGCCTGCGCGCTGCGAACCTGCTCGAGGCGCGCCGCGATGGAACGCGGACCTGGCTCCGAGCATCGCCCGACGTGCTCACCGACGCCCTCGTCGCCGACGCCATCGCCGAAGGCCGCCGTCTCTGCCTCAAGGACGGAAGCCTCGCGCGCCTGCCGCGGCTCGTCGCGGCCCGGGAAGAGCAGGGTCGCGCCGTCTTCGAAGCCGAGCCCATTCGCACTTCCGTGCCGCCGTCGCCCGAGCACCTCGCGCACCTCGCCGCGCTCGGCCCGTTGCTTCCCGGGCACGCGCTCGCCATCGACGTCGGCGCGGGCGACGGGCTGCTGCTCGACGTGCTGGCTCCGCTTTATGGGCGTGTCATCGCGGTCGACCGCAGTCGCGCGCAGCTGGCCCGCGTCGCCGAACGCGTCGCTGCCCGTGGCTTCCACCACGTCAGCCTCTACCCCGGCAGCTACGACGACACGGCGCTGCTCGAGCGCGTCGACTCTGCCGGTGGAGCCGACCTCGTCTTCGCCGGTCGCACGCTTCACCACGCATCCCGCCCCGCGCAGGCCGTGCAGAGCTTCGCGCGCCTGATGAAGAAGGGCGGCCACCTCGTGGTGATGGACTACCTGCCGCACGACCAGGACTCGATGCGCACCGAAGGCGGCGACGTCTGGCTCGGCTTCCCGCCTGAAGAGCTGCGCGCCCACTTCGCGTCGGCCGACCTGCAGCTCGTCGGTGAAGTCTCGATTCCCGATGTCTTTCACCCCGCTGGCCCCGACGCGGCGCTGTCGTGGCACGCGTGGGTCGCCGTCAAGCCGCACCCGTCTTCCGTTACCCCGCTGAAGAAGTAACCAAACCGCAGTCACTCAAGGAGCACCCATGGACAGCCGCAAAGAATTCCCTGCCTACAAAGTGAAGGACATCGCCCTCGCCGAGCTCGGCCGCAAAGAGATCACGATCGCCGAGAAGGAAATGCCGGGCCTGATGTCGGTTCGCAATGAGTACAAGGGCAAGAACCCGCTGAAGGGCGCGCGCGTCGCCGGCTGTCTGCACATGACGATCGAGACCGCGGTGTTGATCGAGACCCTGAGGTCGCTGGGCGCCGAAGTCACGTGGACCAGCTGCAACATCTTCTCGACGCAGGATCAGGCGGCCGCGGCGATCGCGAAGGCCGGCGTGCCCGTGTTCGCGTGGAAGGGTGAGAGCCTCGAAGAGTACGACTGGTGCCTCGAGCAGCAGGTGTTCGCGTTCGAAGGCGGTAAGGGCCCGAACATGATTCTCGACGACGGTGGCGACCTCACCATCTGGCTGCACGAGAAGCACCCCGAGCTGTTCACCGGCCCCGACGCCATCCGCGGCCTCTCGGAAGAGACGACCACGGGCGTTCACCGCCTCTACGAGATGAGCAAGCAGGGCAAGCTCAAGTGCGCGGCGATCAACGTCAACGACAGCGTCACCAAGTCGAAGTTCGACAACCTGTACGGCTGCCGTGAGTCGCTGATGGACGGCATCAAGCGCGCGACCGAGACGATGATTGCCGGCAAGGTCGTCGTCGTCGCCGGCTTCGGCGATGTCGGCAAGGGCTGCGCGCAGTCGGCGCGTGGCTTCGGCGCCCGCGTGATGGTGACCGAGATCGACCCCATCAACGCGCTGCAGGCGGCGATGGACGGGTACGAGGTCGTGACGATGGACGAGGCGGCTCCGAAGGCGGACATCTTCGTCACCGCGACGGGCTGCAGCGACGTCATCACCGGCAAGCACATGCAGGCGATGAAGGACGCAGCCATCGTGTGCAACATCGGTCACTTCGATTCCGAGATTCAGGTCTCGTGGCTCGAGAAGAACCCTGAAATCCGCGAAGAGAACGTGAAGCCGCAGGTCGACCAGTTCGTGTTCCCGGACGGCAAGCGCATCACGCTGCTGGCCCGCGGCCGCCTGGTGAACCTCGGCTGCGCGACGGGTCACCCGAGCTTCGTGATGAGCAACTCGTTCACCAACCAGATCCTGGCGCAGCTCGCGCTGTGGGGCGCCCTCGACACCGGCAACAAGTTCGAGTCGGGCAAGGTCTACGTGCTGCCGAAGAAGCTCGACGAGAAGGTCGCCGCGCTGCACCTCGCGAAGGTCGGAGTGAAGCTCACCAAGCTCACCCCCGAACAGTCGAAGTACATGGGCGTGCCCGTCGACGGCCCGTTCAAGCCGGACAACTACCGGTACTGAGCCGCAACCCGTTTCATCCGCAGCGTGGCGCGCCTCGAAAA
>JAYUXE010000229.1:0-5617 GCA_043753165.1 Archangiaceae bacterium
GGGACGCCGGTTGCCAGCCAGGGGTACTCGAGCCAGGTGTCGTGGGAAAGCACCGGCGGCACGTACTACGTCCGCATCGGCAGCACCTACAGCCAGCCGGGCAGCTACTCGTTCGTGGTCGAAGACATGGGCGTCGATGACTACGGCGACACCATCGCGACGGCGACGGCGGTCACGGCGACGTCGATGATTCAAGCCGGCACCATCGAGCAGCCAGGCGACCTCGACGTCTTCAGCTTCAGCGCGACGGCCCCGAACGTCTACCGGTTCAGCTGCGCGTCGACGAACGGCAGCAGCTGCAGCCTGACGTTGAAGAACTCATTCGGCGCCGTGCTTCAGGGCGGCGGCTACTCGCAGAGCGCCGCGTCCGTGTCGGTCGAAGCCACCACGACGACGACCTACTACGTCGAAGTCGGCTCGCAGTACGGCTCGGCGGCCGGCAGCTACACCTTCCAGCTGCAGAACCTCGGGCCCGACGACTATGGGGACGACCGTCTCACGGCCACGCCCCTCGCGGCTGGAAGCCCTGGCAAGGCGGGCTCACTCGAGACCCCCACCGACGTCGACACGTTCTCATTCACTGCCGTCGCCAATCGCATCTACCGCGTCACGTGCACCGCCAGCGCCGCTTCGAACTGCACGACGCAGGTGAAGAACCCTTCGAACACCATCGTCGCCACCGGCAGCAGCTCGGGCGTGGGCGGGGTGGTTTCCTCTTTCGAAGCGGCCACGGCGGGCACGTTCGTCGTCGAGGTGTTGTCGAACTACAACTGGCAGCCGGGTACGTATGCGCTCGTGCTCGAAGACATCGGGCTCGATGACCACGGCGACACGGCCGCGACGGCGACGGCGTTGACGGTGCCGACGGCCCAGACGCTGGCGAACCTCGAAGTGCTGGGCGACATCGACGTCTTCTCGTTCGATGCGGTCGCCAACCACATCTATTCGTTCGACATCGGAGCGTCGGGATATGGCGTCGAGCTGCGCCTGAAGAACAGCGGCGGCGTCATCGTCGCGAATGGCAACTCGAGCTCAGACGTTTCCTACAAAGCGCCCACCGCCGGGAAGCTCTACGTCGAAGTGGCGCTCTCGTACGGGCAGGCGACGCCGTACACCTATGCGCTGGTCGACCAGGGCTTCGACGACCACGGCGACACGCAGGCCACGGCGACGCCACTGACGCTGGGCACGCCGAGCTCGGGAAAAATCGAGTTCGGCACCGATGCCGACTACTTCTCGATTGCGCTCACCGCGGGCCAGCAGGTCAACCTCACCAACGGCAACTCGCAGGTCGCGTTCACCGTCTTCAACCCCAGCGGAGCGACCCTCGGGTACGAGAGCCCGTACCCTTCGCCCTTCACCGCGACCAGCGCGGGCACGTACTTCATTCGCGTGCGCGCCTACTACCAGTCGGGTGGCTTCCCTTACCCGTACCAGGTGCTGCTGCAGTAGCGGTTACGCGTTTCGCATCGCGTCCAGGGCTTGCTGCCACCGGCCCTGGGCTTTGAGCACACGTTCGATGAAATCACGCGCGGCGCCGTGCCCTCCGTCGTGCTTGCTGACGAAGTCGGCCAGGGCGCGAACTTCTGCGGCGGCGTCGGCCGGGCAGGCGCTCAAGCCGCAGAGCTCCATCGGCGGAAGGTCGTTGGTGTCGTCGCCCATGTACGCGCAGTCGGAAGGCGTGAGGTTCAGCGACGTGGCGAGCGCCTGGAGGCCGGGCGCTTTGTATTTCTGGCCCTGCAACACGGCCACGAGCTTCAGCTCGGCACCGCGGACCGCGACGATGCTCGAGGTGCGCGCCGTCAGCACTGCGGCCGGAAGTCCCGTCAGCCGCGCCATCACCAGCCCGTGGCCGTCTTTCACGTTGAAGCGTTTGAAGGCCTCACCTTCGGGCCCGTAATACAGGCCTCCGTCGGTCAGCACGCCGTCGACGTCGAACACGAGCAGCTTGATGCGCTTCGCCGCCTTGTTGAATGCAGCGGGCGTCATGGCTGGTGCCCCAGCACGCGGCGAATCGCGAGCACGTCTTTCAACACCTGCTCGAACATCTCGAACGTCAGCGAGCACGGCCCGTCGCACAGCGCCTTGTCGGGGTCTTCGTGCACTTCGGTGAACAGCGCGTCGATGCCCGCTGCCGCCGCGGCGCGCGCGAGCAGGGGGACGAACTTTCTCTCGCCCGCGGTCTCACCCTCGCCTGCGCTGGGCAGCTGCACCGAGTGGGTCGCGTCGAAGCACGTCGCCAGGCCGGCCTCGCGCATGATGGCAAAGCTGCGCATGTCGACGACGAGGTTGCGGTAGCCGAAGGTCGCTCCGCGTTCGGTGACGAGGACGTTGGCGTTGCCCGAGTCGAACGCTTTTCGCGCGCTGTGCACGATGTCCATCGGTGAGACGAACTGGCCCTTTTTCAAGTTCACCGCGCGGCCCGTCTTCGCGACCGCGACGACGAGGTCCGTCTGCCGGCAGAGAAACGCGGGCACCTGGATGATGTCGGCCACTTCGGCGACGACGTCGACCTGCTCGAGGCCGTGAAGGTCGGTGAGAATCTGAACGCCGATGTCCTTCTTCACGCGCGCGAGAATTCGCAGGCCTTCCTTCAGGCCCGGCCCGCGAAACGACTTGAGGCTCGTGCGGTTTGCCTTGTCGAAGCTGCACTTGAACGCGAAGGGCACGCCCACCCGGTCGCACACGTCCTTCACGCGGCGGGCGTGGCGCAGCACCATCTCTTCCGATTCGACGATGTCTGGGCCGGCCAGCACGAACAACGGCTGGCCTTCACCGACCTGCTTGCCGCAGACCGAAATCATGCCGGCCGCGAATCGCGCTGCTGCTGGGCCGCGCGAATGAAGCCCGAGAACAACGGGTGCGCCGCCCACGGCTTGCTCTGGAACTCGGGGTGGAACTGGCAGCCGACGAAGTGCGGGTGGTCGTTGAGCTCGATCATCTCGACGAGGTTGAGCTCGGTGTTGATTCCCGAGAAGACGAGCCCCGCGTCCTGCAGCCGCGCGCGGTACGCATTGTTCACTTCGAAGCGGTGGCGGTGCCGTTCGCTGACGGTGTCGGCGCCGTAGAGCTTGTGTGCCAGTGAGCCGGGCTTCAGCGCGCACGGGTACGCGCCCAGCCGCATCGTGCCGCCCTTGTCCGTCACCTTCACCTGCGACTCCATCAACGAGACGACGGGGTCGGGCGTCTTCTCGTCGAACTCCAGCGAGTTTGCCTGCGTGAGGCCGAGCACGTGCCGCGCGTATTCGATGACCGCCATCTGCAGCCCGAGGCAGATGCCGAAGAACGGAATCTTCTTTTCGCGCGCGTACTTCACCGCGGCGATTTTTCCTTCGGTGCCGCGCACGCCGAAGCCACCCGGCACGAGCACGGCGTGGCAATCACCCAGCAGCGCGGCGGCCCCCTGCGCTTCGACTTCCTGCGAGTCGACGTACTTGAGCGTCACCTTCACGTCGTTCGCGATGCCGCCGTGCAGCAGCGATTCGTTCAACGATTTGTACGCTTCCTTCAGGTCGACGTACTTGCCGACGATCGCGACGCGCACTTCGCCTTTGCTGGGCCGCATCGCCTTCTCGACGATGCCTTCCCACTGGTCGAGCTTCGCGCCGCGCGTCCAGATGTTCATCAACTCGGACAAGCGTTCGTCGAGGCCCTGGCGGTGCAGTTCCAACGGCAGCATGTAGATGGACGCGACGTCGGGCGAGACGAAGACGTTGCCCGCGTCGACGTTGCAGAACATCGCAATCTTGTCCTTCAGCTCTTGCGGCACGTGGCGGTCGGTGCGGCAGATGAGGATGTCGGGTTGAATGCCGATTTCGCGCAGCTTCATCACCGAGTGCTGGGTCGGCTTGGTCTTCACTTCGCCGGCCGCCGCGATGTACGGCAGCAGGGTCAAGTGCACGTAGCAGGCGTTGCCGGCGCCGACGTCGTAGCGCATCTGCCGAATCGCTTCGAGAAAGGGCAGGGACTCGATGTCGCCGACGGTGCCGCCGACTTCGACGAGGACGACTTCGCGGCCTTCGGCAGCGGCGCGAATGTTGGCTTTGATTTCGTCGGTGATGTGCGGAATCACCTGAACCGTCTTGCCCAGGTATTCGCCGCGGCGCTCTTTCTGGATGACGGAATGGTAGACGCGGCCGGTGGTGAAGTTGTTGAGCCGCGACATCTTCGCGTTGGTGAAGCGCTCGTAGTGTCCGAGGTCGAGGTCGCCTTCCGCGCCATCGTCGGTGACGTAGACCTCACCATGCTGAAACGGGCTCATCGTCCCGGGGTCCACGTTGATGTACGGGTCGAGCTTGAGGAGCGTGATGTCGAGGCCCCGGTTCTCGAGCAGCGCGGCCATCGACGCCGACGCCATTCCTTTCCCGAGAGAGCTGACCACGCCGCCCGTGATGAAGATGAACTTGGTCTTCCTGGAGCGCATATCCCGGTATTCACCAGCCGCCCCCGCCGAGTCAACGTTCAAGCGGTGTGTTACGCGGCACCCATGAGAGCGACCTTCCTGCTCGCGTGCCTCTTCGCTTTTTCGTCATTTGCCGCTGGGAAAAAGACGAAGAAGGCGCCGCCGCCCCCGCCACCGGTGCTGACCGCTCCATCGGAAAAGCTGGCCGAGGCGATGGGCGGCAAGGTGGCCGAGATGGTGGTCGCCGCGACGAAAGTCGAGGTCGCGCGCACCAGCTACACGCGGGGAATCCGGCCCGCGGCGGACAAGGCGATTGGGTCAGACTTCCAGCGTGAGTCGCCGTGGAAAGAGCTGACGAAAGCAAACGTCGAGGCGCTGCGTGCGGTCGTGTACGACGAGAGGGCGTTTCGAATCGAGGCGAGCGTCGCGGGCTGTGACTTCGTGCCGGACGTCGTGTTTCAGCTGACGAGCAACGGGCTCGATGCGCAGCACATGCTCGTCTCGTTCAGGTGCAACCAGGTGCTGTTCTTCACGGTGAAGACGGGCGGGCGCGCCGTGCCGGGCACCGCGCTCGATGTGAAGCCGGGCCGGAAGAAGCTGCTGCCCCTGGTGCAGGCGCTGCTGCCGCAAGACGCTGCGATTGCCGGGCTGAAGTAGCGGTGGGGCAGGGCGACGCCCTTCACGGAAACTTGGCGCGGTAGTCTTCGAGGCTGCGGCGAATCACCTCGAGCGCCTCTTCCCGGCCGTACACTTCGGGGATCTCGGTCGCGGGCTTCGTCATGTCGGGCGACTGCTTGTAGGTGAGGAAGTAGTGGCGCAGGCGATCGACGAGTGCAGTCGGCGCGTCGAGGATGTCTTTGTACGCGCCGTAGACGTTGTCGTTCTTCATCACCGCGACGATTTTGTCGTCGGCCTCGTTGCCGTCGAGCATGCGCAGCCCGCCAATCGGCACGGCGGTGACGAGCAGGTTTCCGTGGGTGATGGGCTTCTCGGTGAGCACGCAGACGTCCAGCGGGTCGCCGTCGCCGACGATGCCGGGGCGATTCACGCGTTCAGCGCAGCGGGCCGCGACGCGTTCAGCGCAGTAGGTGCGGGGTATGAAGCCGTACAGCGTCGGCGGCACACTCGAGAATTTCTGCGGGCGGTCGACGCGCAGCAGGCCCGACTCTTTGTCGAGCTCGTATTTGACCGCGTCGGTCGGAACCATCTCGATGT
>JAYUXE010000230.1:0-5612 GCA_043753165.1 Archangiaceae bacterium
CAGGACGCGTACATCATCTTCACCGCCAACGCGTGCGCGGTGATGGGGCTGCGCTCGCTGTTCTTCGTCGTCTCGAAGCTGATGGACTCGTTCCACTACTTGAAGATTGGCCTCGGCATCATTCTCGGCTTCGTCGGCGTCAAGCTGATTGGCGAGACGTACTTCCACGAGTGGACGCACGCGAACGAAGGGCTGCTCATCATCGGCAGCCTCGGCTTCATCGCGCTGGTGCTGACGGTGTCGATCGTCTGGTCCATCATTCACCCGCCGCAGAAGGAACCGGTGACGGCTCCAATCGTCAAAGACTCGTAGGAAAAAATCCCTCATGTCCGACACCACCACCGAAGGCATCCGGATCCGCATCAAGCCCAGCTACTGGTCCGAGCGCAGCGAGCCCGAGCACAACCAGTTCGCATTCACGTACACGGTCACCATCTCGAACGTCGGCACCGAGCCCGCGCAGTTGAAAAGCCGCTTCTGGGTCATCACCGATGGCGAAGGCCGCATCGAAGAAGTGCGCGGCGAAGGCGTGGTGGGCAAACAGCCGAAGCTCGCTCCTGGTGAATCGTTCGAATACACGAGCTGGGCGATGCTGAAGACGCCTTTCGGCACGATGCGCGGCACGTACACGTTCGCGCGCCCCGACGGCAAAGGCTTCGACGGAAAGATTGGCGAGTTCGCGCTGGTGCAGCCGAACTCACTTCACTGAGTCACGCGGGGCCGCAGCCCGCGTCAGCCGGTCTCTCACCGCGAGGCCCAGCCCCGTCTCGGCCGGAAGCACCGCGACGATGACGTCGAACCCCTTGTCATCGATGTGCCGCAGCGTCGCGTACAGCGAGCGCGCCGCGTCGGCCGGGTCTGCGGGCAACGGGAAGTACGCGATGCTCGGCGGCAGCGCGGGCTGCTGCACCGCGAGCACTGCCACCGAGGCGCCCCACAGGTCTCGCTGCGCGGCCTCGTCGGCGAGCTTGTCCTGGGTGGTGAGCACCAGGCCCGCGCGCGGCGCGTAGTGCGAGGCGAGGGTGCCGGGGGCGCGAACGGTTTCCCGCGCGGGCGCGAGCTTCTGGCCCAGCAGCGCTTCGATTTCCTCGCGCGCAATGCCACCGGGCCGCAGCAGCGCAGGCGGGCCTGAGCTCAGGTCGATGATGGTGGACTCGACGCCGACCGCGCAGGGGCCCCCGTCGAAGACCATGTCGACGCCGTCGCCGAGCTCGGTCATCACGTGCTGCGCCGTCGTCGGGCTCAGGTGGCCGAACTTGTTCGCCGATGGGGCCGCCAGCCCGCCACCGAACTCGCGCAGCACCTGCAGGGCGAGGTCATGTTTGGGAATTCGGAGCGCGACGGTGTCCTGCCCGCCGGTGATGATGTCGAGCACGCGCGGCTGCTTCGGCAACACCAGCGTCAGCGGCCCGGGCCAGAACGCGGCGGCCAGCTGTTCGGCGGCTTTTGGAATCACGCGCGCCCACTGCGGCAGCTGCTGCACTTCGCCGAGGTGAACAATCAGCGGATGCGCGGCGGGTCGGCCCTTGAGCGCGAAAATCTTTCGAACGGCGAGCTCGTTGTCGGCGTCGGCCGCGAGCCCATAGACGGTCTCGGTGGGCAGGGCCACCAGGCCCCCGGCTCTCAAAATTTCGACGGCGCGATCGACGGACACGCCTTCGTTTGTACCGCGATACGGGCCGAACGGGCACCCACCCGTTCGGCCCCGAAAGCCTTATCGAATCAGCGGCACAGCTGCCACGACGTCGCCTGGGAATAGTTGCAGGTGAAGAGGTTGAACTGG
The DNA here is from genome assembly GCA_043753165.1 of Archangiaceae bacterium. Lineage (GTDB taxonomy): Bacteria > Myxococcota > Myxococcia > Myxococcales > Myxococcaceae > JAGSPQ01. The sequence continues at coordinate 1,784 of JAYUXE010000230.1, forward strand.
CAACTGAGCAGCATCGGGCCCGGCTGACCGCACGCCGGCACCGCAGGTCCCAACCACGAAGGGCCGGGATACGTGCAGGCCACGCCCTGGCAACCCCCCAGCGCGGTGACTTCACGTTCTTGAATGCCGTCGCAGTTGTAGTCCCAGCTGCCGTTGGGCCGGGAATTGGCGTGAAAGTACGTAGCGCCGGGGAAGACGTCGTTGGCGTTGTCGTCGCAGTCGCTGCCTTTGTTCGTTGCGCGGTAGCCCGATGGAGGCACCGTGCCGCACAGCGAGGCCGCCGTCGTCGTGAACGTGTCGTTGTCGGCGTCGCGCCAGAACTGGGTGCACGCGCCGCTGCTGCACTGGGACCCCTTGAAGCACGATGTGCCGTTCGCCTGCTTCGGCAAGCAGCTGTTGCCGCCACCGCCGAACGGGTCCGCCGAGCAGAACTGACCCGTGGCGCACGCGCTGTCGGCCGTGCACGACGTGAAGCACTGGTTGGCGTTCTGGCAGATGTACGCGCCGCACGAGGTGGCCGCCGGAACCGGGCACTGCGTTCCACCTGCGCAGTACGTCGTGGGAATCGACTGGTTGTTCGAACAGGTCGGCGTCCGGCACACGAACGTCGAAGGCTGCACGGCATCGGCCGGGCAGCTGGGTCCGTTGCCGTCACACACGTCGGTCTTGTCGCAGATGCCTGCGGCCAGGCGGCACGTGGTCCCCGTGAGGAAGCCGTCCTGAGGGCACAGCGGGCTTGCACCGGTGCACACCTCGGGGAAGTCACAGATGCCGGCCACGGGACGGCAGGTCGAGCCCGGGGCAACCAGCTGGTCGGCGGGGCAGGCGGCGGTGGTGCCGGTGCACGTCTCAGCGACGTCGCAATCGCCGGCTGAGTTGCGGCAGACGATGCCGGCGAGGGTGAACGCATCGGCCGGGCACACGACGCTCGAGCCCGTGCACTTTTCTTCGGTATCGCAGGTGCCCGTCGAGGTCCGGCAGACCGCGGTCGAAGGCATCAGTGCATCAGCGGGGCAGGTGGGGGTGACGCCGGTGCAGGTCTCGTTCAAGTCGCAGGCGCCGGCGCTCGCACGGCACTCGACGCCGCCCGACTTCATCAGGTCTGCGGGGCAGGCCGCGCTCGAGCCCGTGCAGGATTCGGCGACGTCGCAATCGCCGGCGCTGCTGCGGCACGTCGTCGACGCGGGAAGGAAGTTGTCGGCCGGGCACGCGCCGCTCGCGCAGACTTCGGCAGAGTCACATGCGCCCGCACTGTTGCGGCACACGCGCGTCGCGCAGTCGGGGTCGAGGCAGTCGGTCAGCCCGTCATGGTCGTCATCGAGTCCGTCTAAACAAATCGCCTCGCCAGGCCCCGCATCGGGAAAGCCCGCGTCCGGCCGACCTGCGTCAGCGACGCCCGCGTCCAGATTCGCGCCGGCGTCCCGCGTGCCCGCGTCCTCTTCCATCGTCGTCCCGGCGTCGTCCGGAATCGTCCCGCTGTCGGGCTTGGTCAGGCCCGCGTCTTTGCCGCCGCCGCCTCCCGAAGCATCCGGAAGTTCTGGAATCGAGCTGCCACATGCCGCCATCGTCAGACAAACCGCCACGAGCCATTTCATTGTGTCTTCCCTGGTTTGGAGTGAACGCCAGGGAGACCGGGGGCATGGGTTCGGCCAGTGCAGCCTGCTGCAACGACTCAGCGCGGATCAGCGCCCGCGTCCCGATTGTCGGACCGAACGGCTTCAGCTCTGTTTGAACAGCTGCGAGCCGCCGGACGCGTTGACGTTCAGCGTCCTGGGCGAGCCGGACACGGTGACGGTCGACGCCCCACTCGCGCTGCCGGAAATCGATTCGGTCGCCGTCACGCACGCGCTCGACGCGCCGCTGATTTCCACGTTCACGCGTTCAGCACTGAAGCCGTGCGACGTCACCTTCGACGTGCCCGACGCAGACACCGACAGCTTCCGGGTCGAGCCGCCGACGAGCAGCACTTCGCTGGCCCCGCTGGCGTCGACCGCCACGTCTTCGGCCGTGATGCCTTCGACTTCGGCGTGGCTTGCGCCCGTCGCCGAGAGGTCGAAGAAGGTCGACGGCGTCGCCGGGCCGACGAATCGAGCGGCGCCCGACAACGACAACCCTTCGAGCACCTCGTTGCTCACCGCCACCTCGATGCTGCTCGCGTCCACGACCGGGTGCTTCAGCCGTACGACCAGGATGTCGCCGTTCACGACGGTCTCGACATGACCGACGAGGTTGTCGTCGCCAGTGACCGTCGCTGCGCGCGCGGCTTTCGTGAACTTCACCGACAAGCCACCCGAGACGTCGATGCGTTTGAAGGCCTGCACCCCGCGGGTCTGGGTCGTCTTCTGGCCGCTGCCGACCACCCCGAAGCCCCCGCAACCGAAGAGAGAAACCGCAACCGTCGCAAGACACAGCAGGCGCGCAAAGTGGCTCATGGTTCCCACTTCGTTGCCGGCTGTCCTGGAAGTGATCATCGGTCGAACGTCCGACGGACGATCAGCCGAGGTCGGCGCGCGGCCGGTTCTCCGATGATTCCTTCATGCTCGACTCTGACCTGCCCGAACTTGGACGCACCTACATCGCCAGCCCCTGCAACGAGAAGTGGGAGCTGATGACTGGTGACGCGCAGGCCCGGCACTGCGCCGCCTGCAAGTTCACCGTCTACAACTTCTCCGAGCTGACCAGCGAGGAAGCCCGCCAACTGCTGCGCCGCAACGCTTCGGGCCAGCGCATCTGCGCCCGCATCTACAAACGCCGCGACGGCACCGTGATGACGAAAGACTGCCCGAAGGGTTTTCGCCACGGCCTCGACGTCGCGCGCAGGCTGTTGCCCGGCGTCAGCGGTGCCGCCTTCGCCCTCGTCATCCTCGTCGCCGCCTTCGTCGGCGCCACCGCACTCTTCAGTGACAACATTCGCCGCCTCTTCAGCGCCAGCGGCGAGACGGGCCTCGTCGGTGCGCCCATCGCCGCGCCCGCGAACCAGCCCGCCGGCACGCACCGGTCAGGCAAGGTGATGACGAACTTCGGTGAGAACAACGCGTACTGAGGAAGCAAGAAGCGCTAACACGCGCTCTCTTGGGGCTCTTCCTCGACGGCGAGACGCGCAAACCCCGCAGCGGCTGGGTGGTCGCGCTCTTCTGCGTCATCGCGGCCGGCAGTTATGCGCTGTGCAACGGCGTCGTCTCTTGGTTCGGGTTGCATCCGCGGCAGCCGCTGACGCTCGACGACCCGTACCTCGTCTTCACCACCTTTGTGATGCTCGCCGCCGCGACAACCGCGACGCTGCCGTGCGTGTGGTTGATGGGCGCCGAAGCCGGCCTGCCGCGCGGCGGCGCTGTACGAAATCTACTGCTCGGCCTCGGCCTCGGCGCGGCGCTGGTGGTGCTCACCGTCTTCATCCCCGTCGCAGCCGGCGTGGCGCCGATGGGGTTCACCCCGGATGCAGCGGGAACCCTGATCAAGGCCGCGCTGCTGCAGGCCTTCGTCCTGGTTCCGACTTCCATCGGCGAAGAGCTGCTGCTGCGCGGCGTGTTGCTCGAGCAGCTCGCGAAGGGAACCCGGTGGTGGCTCGCCGTCCTGCTCACCGGCGGGGTCTTCGGGGTGATGCACCTGATGAACCCGGACGCGACGTGGATCGCAGGTCTCAACGTCGCGCTGGTCGGAATCTGGTTCGGCCTGCTCGCGCTGCGTTTCACGCTGTGGTCGGCGATTGGCGCGCACGTGGCTTGGAACTTCTTCGAAGGCTTCGTGCTGGGTCAGCCCGTCAGTGGAATCAACCCGGGGGCCTCGCTGTTCGTCGGCCCGGTGCAGGCGAAGGGCTTTTTTTCAGGTG
>JAYUXE010000231.1:0-2322 GCA_043753165.1 Archangiaceae bacterium
TTCTTCGCGACGGAATCGAGCAGCGCATCGACGCGCTGTTCTTCCCAGGTCACGAGGTAGAGCAGCGGGTACCGCGCGCGGATCAGCGTTGAGATTTCACGGAGGAAGGCGGGCGGGGTTGCGGGCATGAAAACGGGAGCGACCCTTTCGAGGCGCTCCCGCAAACTACTTCGACTTGTCGAATTGAATCAGCTGTTCGGCTTAAACGAGGCCGTCTTCTGACCGGCCTTCTTCCAGCCGGCGAGGCCATCGGGCAGCACCGACACGTCGGTGTAGCCGGCCTGCAGCGCCTTCTGGGCGGCTCCGTGCGACGCGCCACACTTCTCGCTCGCGCAGTAGAAGACGACCTTCGTGTCCTTCGCCTTCGGCAGCTCGGTGAGCGCGAACTCGGAGGACGATGTGAGCAGAATCGCGCCGGGGATGACGCCGTTCTTGGCGCGGTAGGTGTTGTCGTTCGCGTCAAGCACCGTGGCCTGCTTCGCCGACGTCAGCTTCGCAAGCTCGGGGACGGTGACCTTCTTCGGAGCGGCTTCCGCCTGGTGCCCTTCGCCTTCGCAGGCAAACGCGGCAACGGGGGCGGCAAAGACGACGGCGAGGGCAAGGGCTTTCAAGTTCATGTTCGGGACTCCTGCGAGTGGTTGAATGACACGGAAAATGCACCGCCCGGCCCGGCGCTGCAACCCGAAGTGGCATGAAACCGACTTAAGTTTCATTTCATGCGGAATCTGCTCTTCGCGACGACCCTGCTCCTTGGTTTCGCCGGTTATTCCCAGACGGTGGAAGATTTGGACCCCCATGTGACGGCGAACCCGGTCGACGGCGGAATCCTGCTCCAATGGCAGGTGCGCACGGGGACACCTGCGAACGTGTCGCTGCGGCGGCGCGACGCGGGGGCTGCTTCATTCGGGCCGCTGGTGAATCTGGACGCGGGGCCGACCAGCTATTTCGTCGCCGGGCCGCTGAACGTCCCCGCTGAGTTTCACGTGCAGCGGGGAGGAAACGGCTGGGTGATGGCGGGGGTCGAGACCCCGTTTCGGGATGATCAGGGCGTGGTGCTGGTGGTGGTCGACGCAGCGCAGGCCGCCGCGGCGTCGGCGAAGCTGTCGCAGTGGGAAGACGACCTGCGGGACGACGGCTGGGCCGTGCTTCGCGAGACGCTGAATGGCGACGAGACGCCCCCGCTGGTGAAGGCGAAGATTGCGGCGGCGTACGCGACGCACGGCGCGCGGTTGCGGTCGGTGTTCCTGCTGGGAAGAGTGCCGCGCGCGTTCTCGGGAGTCATCAACCCCGACGGCCACCCCGACCACCGCGGCGCGTGGCCGGCCGACCTGTATTACGCGGACCTCGACGGCGGTCAGTGGACGGACGTGCAGGTGGGAGGCGTCGCTCCGTTCTTGAACGACGCGGGTGACGGCAAGTTCGACCCCAGCTTCCTGGCGACGAACCCCGAGACGCAGGTGGGCCGCGCGGACTTCGAAGGGCTGCCTGCGTTCGGTGCCGACGCGGGCCTCGCGTTGATTGAACGCTACCTGGACAAGGCGCACGCGTTTCGCACCGGCCAGACGCGCCTGCTCTCTCGCGTGCTCGTCGACGACAACTTCGGTTACTTCGGCGGCGAGGCGTTCGCGCGCGTCGCCTGGCGCGACGGCACTGCCATCACGGGAAAGGCTCCCGACGCGCTCGATTTCTTCCCGACCTTGAATGGCGCAGACGGTGGCTACCTGCTCGCGTTCGGCTGCGGCGGTGGCAACTCGACGGGCGCCGGCGGCGTCGGCAGCACGACCGACTTCGTCAACGGCTCGCCCAACGCCATCTTCGTGGGGCTGTTCGGCTCGTACTTCGGTGACTGGAGCTACTCGAACAGCTTCCTCCGCGCGGCGCTCGCGACGAAGGGGCCTGTGCTCGCCTCGATGTGGTTCGCGCGGCCGGCATCGAACCTTCATTCTCTGGGCGCGCTCGAGACCTTCGGCGACGCCTTCAATCGCGGAATCATCGGGCAGGGCAGCTTCGTCTACGACTCCAGCGGGCGCAGTGTGCACCAGGCCTTGCTGGGTGACCCGACGCTGCGGCTCTTCTACCCCGCTCGCGTCGGGGGGCTCACGGCGGTGGTCGAAGGGCAGGGCGTGCGAACGATGTGGACGGGTTCGACCGGCCCCGACGTCATCGGGCACCACGTGTTCCGCCGCGTCGCAGGTTCTGCCGCGCCGGAAATCCGTCTCACCGCGCAGCCGATTTCAGCGACCACGTTCCTCGACACCGGGGTTCCTTCGATGACGACGTACGAGTACCGCGCGGTCGCCGTCGTGCGGCAAACGACGGGCT
>JAYUXE010000232.1:0-2321 GCA_043753165.1 Archangiaceae bacterium
AGCTACTTCATCTTGAATCCGAACGAGCAGCGGCTGCGGTTCGTGACCGCGTTCTGCAACACGAGCCCTTCGAAGGAAGTCGTCCTCGCGGTCGGCGACCTCACCGACCCGGGCTACGTGCTCGAGTTCTTCAACCCGCAGGCGTGTACCGCAGGGTTCGGCAGCGGCGGCCTGTGCTTCGGACTCGATCGGATGAACTGGTTTGGCTACCAGGGCAACGGCATCGCGTACGGGTATTCGCCGTACAAAGCGGGCTCGCCGCTGCAGCCCGAGCCGCAGAACGCCAGCCTCACCATCGCCGGAATCACGGGGCTCGATCGTCGGAGCCGCCGGCCTCAACGGCCTTCTCACCTGATTCGACGCGAGCAAGTCGAGCTGGCAGGGCGAGCTGCGGCTGCCCGGAGGAGGCAACGGTGTCTTCGCGCGGGATTTCGTGATCGGCAAAGACCTGGGCGACGTGAACAACCGACGACGGACAACTGGCTGGTCGCGATGATCTACGGAAGCAAGTCGCTGTTCCCGCTGAACTTCAACGCGCCGGGAAGCAGCGGGGCGTTGGCAGCGATCGCTCCGTTTGCGCTCACGAACCCGGTGTTCATCGATGCGAATGGCGGGGGGTTCGACAAGCCGCCCTTCAAGCCGGCGGGGAATGCGCGGCGCGTGGCTCCACCCGAGCCGGAGCTGGTTCCGCCTTCGTCAATCGAAGAGATGGTGCAGCGGTGGGGCGCGTTCGTCGAGTCGCACTAAATCTTCAGTGGGCCGCCGGCGTCGACCTTCGCGCTCACCGCGGCGGTGATGTCTTCGAGGTCGCCCCACAGCACAGTGCCCTTCTCGATCACGGCCGTCGCTTTCTTCGCTTTGGCGAGCTCAGCGATGACAGGCTTTGCGCGGGTGAGCAGTTGGGCTCGGAGGCCATCGCGTTTCGTCTCGAGCTCGCGCAGCAGCTTCGTCTTCGCGGCGTCATCGGCAGGCCTGGCTTCGCTCCACGACTTTTCCAGCGACTTGGCGGCGTCGATTCCCACTTTGCAAGAATCCAGCAGGCTGCGCAGGTCGAGGGTCAGGAGTGTCATTTCCATTCAGTTAAACCAAACCACTAGGATGTTTGCATGCCCCCTGTGACTGGACCTGTTGGACCGCGCCCGACGGGCGCGACGACGTCGACGACTCCGACGCCTGCGGCGAAGCCGGCTGCGGTCACGGGACCTCCGGCACCTGCAACGGGGTGGAAGCCTGCAGCGGCAGCGGGGCCTTCGACGCCGCGGACTGCGTCTGGATTTACGTCGGGTCCTGCTCGCCCGGTTGCGCCGAACCCGGTGCAGGCTTCGCTGAACCAGGCGATCGATCGCTATACGTCGCGCGTGCAGACGCAGCTTCACCACGACGCGATGAGCCTCGCGCGCGGAGAACAGCCGTTTCGCAATGGCGACGCGCTGTCGGCGACGCAGCAGGACGAGCTGAAGAAGGCGAGCGTCGACTTCGTGAAGGACCTTCCGATCGGAGCGCTGTCCCCCCAGCTTGCGGCCGCGGTGAAGGCGAAGCTGAAGGCGGCGAACATCGAGGTGCGGGATCTCGCATCGACGAAGCTTGGGGATCTGGGCGACATCGGCGGCGACATCGCGAAGGACCTCGTCAAAGACCTGAAGTCCGATTCGCCGGCGGTGTTCTACGGGCTCGCGGCGGGCGCGGCGGTGGCAGCGGGCTACGTCGCGTGGTCGAAGGGCAGCGAAGGGTTGAGCAAGCTCGGCATCAAGCCCGAGGTGAAGCAGAGCTTCTTCGACGGGCAGCTGTCGTTGAAGTTGGGGGCCGATTGGCAGGCGCACTTCAAGGACTTCAAGGCGACGGCGACTGTCGCGGGCAACGTGAACCTGGGCGACTACGGCCGGCTCACGGGCAGCGTCACGGCGAACTCGGCGACGGGCATCGACAACGCGGCGATCACGTACAACCTCGATCGCCCGAACTGGAACCTGTCGGCGACCGCGGCGTTCAACAGCCAGGGGCTCGAGAGCGCCACCGGGCGGGCCAACTGGAACGTGAACGAGAACCTTCGGCTGTCCGCGGGCGTGGATCACAACTTCCAGACCAACAGCACGAGCGCGTTCGGCGAGGCCGCCTGGCGTGTGAATCGCGATGTCGATCTCGCGATTTCGGCGCGGCGCGACACCAACGGGAACAGCTACGTCGGTGCGGGGCTGAACATCCGCTTCTGACCGGTAATCCGGAACGAGAGGGCTTTCCGAATCAGGGCGAGGGCTCCCGCTCATCCCGAGAGCAGTCGAGGGATGAGCATTTGCAGAGATCGGCACCGCATCGAGCGGGGC
>JAYUXE010000233.1:0-2320 GCA_043753165.1 Archangiaceae bacterium
CGCGTGCTTCGCAGGGCACGGGCAAGGCGCAACCGTTCGGCCCGTGAAACGGCACACCGACCGTGTCTCGGTGAAAGCTGCCGCCTGGACGGCGACGAGCAACGCGAGCACGGTGGTGAGGGTGCGAATCACGGGCGGGACTTAACTGGGTGCGCTTCGATGCGAAACAGTTTCAGCGCTGCCGGCGTCACGGCGTCGGCTCGTGGTCGTGCCGATGGTGAAGATCCGGCACGTGCGGATGGTCATGGGTCAGCGCGACATGCCGATGCGGGTGACTGTGCGGCCCTTGCATGGCCATCGCGTGGCTGTGCCCGTGGTGCCCATCGGTGTGATCGTGAACGTGCTCGTGCTCGAGAGCGTCGTGAGCGTGCGAGTGGCGATGGCGCTCGCGGAGCAGCAACGTGATTCCAAGAGCCATCGCGGCGCCGGCCCCGAGGTCCACCGCCGTGAGGCGCTCGTCGAGCAGAGGCACCGCGGCAAGCGCTCCGACAAAAGGAGCCGTGGCAAAGTAGGCAGCTTCGCGCGCGGCCCCCAACAGCCGCAGCGCATAGAGGTCGAGCAAGATGCTCACGCCGTAGCTGAACACCCCAATCGCCATCGCCTGAACGACGACACCCCATGAAGGCAGGCGATGACCCATGAGCACCGCCAGCACCAGCATCACGCTGCCCGAGCCGAGGGTCTTCAGCCGCACCACGGCGACCGGATCTTTCACCGAGAGCCGCTGACTCAGGTTGTTGTCGAGCGCCCAGCACCCGCAAGCCGCCGCGATACAGAGCGCGCCCAGCCAGTCTCCCCGCCATTCCCACGCTTGAAACCCAAGGACAGCTGCTCCCGCCAACACGATTCCCGCGGCCAACAGCTCACGCTTGCCCAGGTGTTCTTTGAATACCGCCAGCGCCAACAAGATCGTCAGCGGGCCTTCAAGGTTCAGGAGCAGTGACGCGGACACTGCGGACAGCCGTGAGAGACCGAACAACATCAACACCGGAGCAATGAGGCCTCCGGAGACAATCAGCGGCACCAGCAACTTCGCGTCCGCCAATCGCAGCTTCGCCTCGCTTTCGGGGCGTCGCACGACGAGCCGGAACAACGACAGCCCCAGCCCGCCACCGGCGTAGAGCAGCCCGGCCAACATCAGCGGCGTCATGTCCGTTAAGAGACGCTTTGCCAGCGGGGCACTGAGGCCGAACAACACGGCGGCGCCCAGGCCGAACAGCGCTCCACGAATCGACTGGGACACCTGCATGCCCCTACTATTGACGATAGTAAGCGGCGCGGCTAGACCCACCGCGTGACCAAGCGCAAAGACATCGAGCCCCTGGGCGAGCTCGAATCCTCGGTGATGAAAGTGATCTGGGCCAGGTCGCCCATGACGGCGCGCGAAGTCTGCGATCGCCTCACGGGCCCGAAAGAACGGGCCTACACCACCATCATGACGACGATGGATCGCTTGCATCGCAAGGGGCTGTTGTCGCGCGAAAAGGCCGGCCTCGCGTGGGTCTACACCCCGACCCTCGATCGAAAGGCCCACGAAAAGTCTCTGGCCGACCAGCTGGCGAACCGCATCCTCTCGTCACACGGGGACGCCGGGCTCGTGGCTTTCGTGGAAGCCGTCACCGATGCGTCGATGCTCGAACGGTTGGCAACGTTGATTCGTCGTCACCGGAAAGGGGGCGCGTGATGATCGCGCTCGCGTTCATCCTCGAATGTGCCGCGGTGGGCGTCATCGTTGCAGCGACGGGTTCCGGGGCCGCGGCAGCGCTCTCGGGCTTTCTTCACCTGTCGGGGCGCGCGCTCTCGCCGAGCCGCCGCGCGGACCTGGCACTGCTGCTCACGCTGATGCCTGCCGTCGCCACCCTGGCCGTCGTCGCCGCGACCGCCCTGCCTCCAGTCTTGAGCGCCTGGGGTTCGGGACCAGCCGATGACTGCTTTTCTCATTCGCACCACGGCCACCTCTGCCTGGTGCACCTGGGAGCTCCTCGCCCCGCGCTGATGGTCCTCGGTGCGGCCGGCATCGCCGTCTTCGTCTTTCGTGCGGTGGTGCTCGCGGCGCGGTTCCGTCGCGCGGCGTCCGACGTCGCGCAGCTCGAGGCGCTCGGTCACCGGCAGCCTTCCCGGTTCCCGATCATCTGGCTGCCTGGCGCGCCCAGGCTCTGTCTGGCGACGGGCACCCTGCACCGCCGGATCCTCGTCTCGTCCAGCCTCGCCAGCGCGCTCGCCCCCGCCCAGCTCGAAGCGGCGCTCGCCCATGAGCGCGCGCACCTGCAACGCCACGACCCGCTCGTCTCGGCGCTCATTCAAGTGTGTTCACTCGCGC
>JAYUXE010000234.1:0-5599 GCA_043753165.1 Archangiaceae bacterium
ATCAAGCCCGAGTCGCTCGAGGTCCTCGACGCGCTCTACGTGCTGTACCGCGAGACCAAGCAGGGCGCGAAGGCGTCCGAGATGTTGGAAAGGATGCTCGCCGAGCCGAACCTTCGCAACGAGCCGAACAAGGCCAAGCGCGTCTACTTCGCCCTGGGCGAGATCAGCCGCGACGAGATGATGGACATCGAGAAGGCCGAGGTCGCGTTCAACAAAGCTTTGGACGTCGACTTCCGCTTCATCGAAGCGTTTAGCGCGCTCGAGGCGATGCTCGGCAAGGCGAAGCAGTGGAAGAAGCTCGACGAAAACTACAAGCGCATGATTCAGCGCCTGCCGAAGACGGAAGACACGCACACGGCGCGCATGACGTTGTGGAAGGCGCTGGGCGATCTGTACCTCAAGGTGCTCAAGGCGCCCGAAGCCGCGGTCGAGGTCTACAAGGTGGTCGCGGCAGGCATGCCCGACAACACCGAGATCCAGGAAGCGTTCGCAGATCTCGCGTCGCACCAGGCGGGCTACGAAGAAGCGGCAGTCGATGCGTGGCGCCGCGCGCTGCCGTTGACGACGAACCCGGGCAAGGTCGCTTCCGCGCTGGCTGAGCTCGCGGCCCGCCGAAAGGACTACGACTCGGCGTGGCTGGCGGCGCAGGTGGTGACGGGCCTCATCGGCGAAGCGGGGGCCAGCGAGCGCGAGATCCTCACCAAGCTCGGGCCGTACGCGAAGAAGAAGGAAGTCGCGAGCCGCGCGATCACCGACCGCCTCTGGCAGTCACACCTCTTCCACCCGAAGGTGCGCGGGCCGATGAGCGAGCTGATGGCGATCCTCTACGAGCAGGTGGGTCACCTCTACAAAGAGGATTTCGCGCGCTACCAGATCAACCCGAAGAAGCACCTGGTCGACGTGAACGCGGCGCAGGAGTACCAGCTTCACCATTTCAAGTACGTCGCGCGCCTGCTCGGGATGGAGACCGTGGCGCTCTACTCGCCGTTTCTGGTCACCACGCGCGAACGAATGGCGAAGAAGACGGCCGAGCCCGCGCCCGAGCCGAACGTCGGCATCGAGATCTGCCACACCCACCCCGCGTGCTTGAAGGTGGGCGGCAAGTTCTTCAGCGAGACCGGGCAGAAAGAGGTCTATTACATGCTCGGCCGCGCGATGGCCCTGCTGCGCCCTGAGCTCGCGTTGTCGCAGCGGCTGTCGGGTGAACGGCTCGAGGCGGTGTTCCAGGCCGCGTTGAGCTTGTCGGTCGATCGCTTCCGCTTCACCGCGGATCCGCGCGCCCTCGACACCGAACGGCGTCTTCTCGAAAAGTCGCTGACCGAGCAAGCCCGCACGGCGCTGGCGCGCATCACGAAGGAGTACGTGAAGACCGCGACGTCGAACGATCTTCGCAACTACCTCGAAGGCGCCGAGCTCACCGCGGTGCGCACCGGCCTCTTCGTCGCAGGTGAGATCGAGCCCGTGAAGAAGATGGTGATGGGCGAGACCGGGTCGATGTTCCGCGTTCAGACGCGCTCGAAGATTCGCGACCTGATGGTCTTCGCCTTGTCGGAAGATCTGCACGCCCTGCGGGTCGCCGCGGGCACCAACGTCGAGGTGCAGCTGCGCAGGTAGGTGTCGCACCCTCACGAATCCGGTTGGCCTTCCGTGGGAACTTGATCGACGCCGTCGGCGTCCGTTCACTTGACCCACTGGTGGTGGACCCTTACGCTTTTGGCTGTTTTTCGCCTCGTTCCGTCGTACCGGCCCCTAAGAAACCATGCGCTTCGTCTGTGAGAGCTGCCGCGCGCAGTACATGATCAATGACGAGAAGGTTGGCCCCAAGGGGGTCAAGGTCCGTTGTCGCAAGTGCGGCTACGTGATTCTCGTCAAACGCGGAGGTGAGGCCCAGGCGAAGAACCCGGTCGCCTCGGCCGGAGCGGACCCCGACGACGCGCTCGCGACGCAGATTCTACAGTCGCCGCTGTCGAGCCCGGCGCCCGCTGAAGTCACGCGCAACCTATCGGCGGACACGATGTCCGACCTGACGAACCCGGGCATCCCCGAGAGCCGGATGCAGGGCGGCGACTCGAGCAACTCGCTGCTGGGCGACGCAGGCGACGACGAAATCGGCGCGGTGTTCGACCAGGTGCTCAACTCGGGCGCGCACTCGATTCCGAAAGACGGGCTTGGCGTCAGCGAGGATCGCCGCACCGAGACCCACTCTGCCGTGAAGGAAGGGGTCGGGCTCGGCGACGACAACGACGATCGGATGAGCACCCGCGTGCTCGATGCCGAGGTCGTTCGCAAGCTCGCTGAAGAAACGGGCGACAGGCCGGCGAAGGGTTCGGAATGGGACACGAAGACCGAGAAGAACGGTCACGCGTCCGAGACTGAGGTTCCGCAGAACGACTGGTTCGTCGCGATCGACGAGAAGCAGACGGGGCCGCTGTCGCTCGAGAAGGTCAAAGAACATTGGGACCGCGGTGAAATCGGCCCGGATTCGTTGTGCTGGCGTGCGGGCTTCACCGACTGGGTGCCGCTGTCGGATGTCGCGCAGCTGGCGTCGGTGCTGGCGCCGAGGCCGGCGAGCAAGCCGATTGTGATGAACGCTCCGACGGGGCCCGCGGTGGTCAGCGTGCCAGTCGAGTCTGCCTTCTCGGCAGGCGGGATGATGAAGAGCGTTCGAAGTGAAGTTCAGGTGCCGATGGCAGCGTCTGCGAAACCGGAAGAGACCGGCTCGTGGCGCCCGTCGACTTCTCTGGGCTCGCTCGTGCAGGACGAGATGGCGGCGCTGTCGCGTCCGGCCCCGCGCCTCGCCGACGAACCGCCCGGCCCTTCGGAAGTGTCGGTGAACGGCCTGCTGGATCTGCCGCCACCGGATTCTGACGAGAAGCCGCACACGAATGGACGCACCAACGGCGCGGCTGCCGATTCGCTTCCCCAGGCACGCAGCAGCCGGCCGCCCGCTCCGCCTGCACCCGCGAACCCCTACGTCGCGACCCCCGGAGCGACCTATTCCTCGCCCGGCATCACCCAGTACCGGCCGGACAAAGATCGCGGAAACCAGATGATGTGGGTCGCCGTTGGTCTGGGCGGTCTGCTCGTCGTCACGCTGCTCGGCCTCGTCATCTGGCTCGTCAATCGCCAGCCCACGCAGATCGTGCAGCCGGTTCCAGCGCAGCCTCCACCCTTGATGGTCGCGCAGGCCCAGCCCGTGCCGCAGCCGGTTCCCGCGCCCGTTGCGGTTCAGCCGGCGCCTGTTGCTGCGCCTGCTTCCGTCGCCGCGCCCGCCCCGGCTGCTGTCGAGCCCACGCCTTCCGGCCCGCTTCCGCCTGGCTTCAAGCCGCAGTCGGGGACGGCGGTGAAGAACACGGGCAGCGGGGGGGGGTCGACGAAGACGACGGGCGTGGGGGGTGGAACGAAGGTCGCGCCAGCGACTCCTGCCCGCGAGCCTGTCGAGAAGCCTGCGCCTCCCGAGAAGAAAAGCGCAGGCTCGAGCAAGTCGGATGATGACGAATTCAACAACGCCTTCGGCAGCAGCGAGAAAGAAACGCCGAAGACGGGTGCCGAGAACAAGAAGAAGACGGGCCCGTACATTCCTCCCGCTCCCGGGTCGGCGAGCACCGACGTGAAGGAAACACTGGGCCAGGCGGACGTGTTCGAGGTCGTCAGCAGCAACAAGCCGGCGCTCGCGAAGTGCGTCGAGGATCAGCGGAAGAAGGAACCGGGCGTCAGCGGCAAGCTGGTGATGAAGTGGAACATTCAGACCAGCGGCAAGACGTCGAACATCTCGGTGCAGTCCGAGGAGTTCAAAGCGACCTACATGGCCGCGTGCGTCGGCGGGCTCATCAAGGCCTGGACCTTCCCGAAGCACAAAGTCGCGGGCGACCCGATTCTGTTCCCGTTCAAGTTCTAGACTGGCTGTATTCTCGGGCACCTGCACGCCACGACATTGTGGTCGCGAGGGGCAAATCGCGACCCCCGTGCCGCATTGCCCCGGTGGACAGCCGTGCTCCACCTCGCCAAGCCCTCACAACGCCATTGAATTTTTGGCGCGTGGCTTGCGTAGGACGCCGCGTCAACACCGTTGACTGCTTGGTCGCCGTCGATAGAACGGCGGCTGTCGTCCCACCTGATTGTGAGGGGTATTCCAACCATGAAATTGAAATTCGCAGGCGTTGTCGCCGCAGCAGCATTTGCGGTCGTTTTGTCGGGCTGCAGCAGTGCAGGCACCACGGGCACGGGTGGCGGCTCGGGCGGCGGAGGAGGTTCCTCGTTCTGTACGAGCACCTCTTGCGCGGCGAACGAGACTTGTCACCCGACGGCCAAGAAATGCATCAAGACCTGTAACCTGAGCGCCGATTGCACCGCGGAAGCGAAGACCTGTTCAGCGGCAGTGGGCGGCGGCACGAAGTCTGACGGCGGCGCGTTGTCGGTGTGCAGCTGCTTCAGCGACTCGATTTGCGACATGGGCATCGCCGGTACGATCTGCTCGACCTACGACCAGGTGTGCGTGAAGAAGTGCACGTCGAACTCCGATTGCCCCAACAACCGCAGCTGCAACGTCACCTCGGGCCAGTGCGCGGCGCCGGGCGGTGGCACGGACGCTGGCACTCCCTGCAACACGGGCACGTGCACCGGTGGTCAGATCTGCACCCTCTCGTCGGGCCTCTGCGAAGCGCCGAAGACCTGCGTCGCGGCCAACCAGCAGCCGGACACCTGCACCTACGGCCAGTTCTGCACTGCCACCGCGTGCACCGAAGTGACGAAGCCGGGCACCAGCTGCCCCAACTTCACCCCCGGCACCGGCAAGACCCCGGTGTGGAACGGACGTCTGACCTCGGGCCCGATCATCTACTCGCTCGTCGCGAACCCGGGTGACAACAACGTCTCGAGCGGCGTGGACTTCTGCGCTCCCAACAAGACGTTCACCGTGACCCTCAAGGCCTACAACCCGACGTCGATGTTCCCGGCCGACAGCATGGCGGCGACCCTCGCGGGCCTCAAGTACGTGAAGGAAGACGGCAGCGAGTGCGACGCGGTGGCGTGCGGCACCGGTGGGCCGATCTTCCGTCTGCAGTCGGGCTACACGGTCTCTGCTGACCGCAAGCACGTGACGATCAAGATCTCACTCTGCCCGCCGATGCAGAGCGTCACGAACCTCAGCGCTGGCTTCTACTTCACGGGCGGCAACGAGGCTTGCGCCGCGGTGGCCGACTGAAGCTTCCCGCTTTGAATCAATTCCTCGTTTCTCACGTGACTAACTTACGAGCGCAGCAGGTCCTGGGCGCATCTGGAGACAAACCAAAATGAAGAACCTGATCAAAATGGCGGTGGTGGCAGTGGGCTTCGTCGGCAGCTCGGCGTTCGCTGCGGATTTTTCGTGCCCGGTGGGTACGAAGATCATGACCCTTCAGAACGACGTCGATCTGATGGTGTCGAGCTGCGTGAAGGGCAACGTCGCACAGGGCCCGATGCGAATGTTCTTCAAGTCGACCGGCAAGGTTCATGCGGAAGGCCTGGTGGACAACGGCATGCGCACGGGCCACTGGATGTTCTTCGACAAGGCGGGCGTCAAGACCGCTGAAATCGACTTCAAGAACGGCGACTACCACGG
>JAYUXE010000235.1:0-5595 GCA_043753165.1 Archangiaceae bacterium
GTTCGCCCGGACCTACCATCACCACGGTGCAGCTCTGCGCAAAGCGGGGGGTGATGCCGTCGACCAGCGTCTGCAGCAGCGTGTGAAGGTCCAGCTTCGCGGTGATGAAGCTCGCCGAGGCCTGGCTGAGGGTGGTGATCCGTTCTTCCGCTTCACGCAGTGAAGTCACATCGGTGTTGGTGCCCACCCAGCGCACCACGCGGCCGTCGGCGGCGCGCAGCGGGCCGACCCGGGTGAGGAACCAGCGGTACACCCCGTCGTGCCGCCGCAGCGGGAATTCCATCTCGAATGGCTCGCCCGCGCCGACGGCCTTCGACCACCGGGCGACCACCTCGTCCACCCAGGCGGGGTCGTGCACCGACTTCCACCCCCACCCTTTTCCATCTGTGACGCCGTGGTGCCTGTGAACTGGAACTACCGCTGGTTGTAGAAATCGATGAAGCCATCGGCCCGTGCGCTCCAGGCCAGCAGTGGAAGGTTCTCGATCAGTTCGCGAAACTGCAGCTCTCTTTCCTGCAGCGATGTCTCGCCGGCCCTTTGCGCGGTGACGTCGGCGAAGGTACCGAGCACGTAACGTTCGCCGTCCAGTTCGAAGGTGTCGAGACTGTTCGAAATGATGAGGTTGCGTCCATCGGCCTGAAGCCGCTGGCGCCCCTCGCCCGTCGGCTCCATGCCCAGCTCGACCCCGGTCTTTCCGATGACCTGCTCGCGCGAGTAACCAAAGAGCGCGAGCCACGCCGGGTTCACGTCGGCAATCTGTAACGTCGCCTGGCGCACCAGGCAGGTGGCGATGGAGGCGCGCTCGAAGATGGCGGCGAACTTCTTCTCGCCACCCGGGCTTGCCATGTCCAGCGCGCACCAATCGCCCAGCTCGGGCACGACGAGCTTCGCCATGTTCTGCAAGGCCGTGACGTAGTCCAGCGAGCTCGACATCACGTTGCTGGCCCGCAGCAAGGCGCTCTGCAGCTTCAGGGTCTCGGTCTTCTGGGCGAGGTCGGCGAACTGCGCGACCTTCGACCGCAGCAGCGCGGGCAGTGGGTTCGCCGGAAGCCAATCGATGGGCCCTTCGGCCTGCGGCACGTCGCCGCCGCAGTGAATCAACGCGAGGGCCGGGTTGGGCCTTTCGCAGTTCCTTGCCTGAGCCGGCGCACAGCACGGCCACCGGCATCGGCATCGGCGACTTCGTCAGCACCGCGAGCGCTTCGGCTTCGGTATCGACCGAGACTGCGCTGCGACCCAGAGCGGCTTCGACGGCTCTGCGCCCGTCGGCCGGCCCGACCACCACCACGTTCGTCGATTCGTTCACGCGGCACAGATTAACTCGAAGCGCGAACGTCCTTGAGCTTGAGCTGCACCCGGCTGATGCCGCGAAACTCGTCGACGCTGATTTGGTAGGCCAGGTCCACCGGCCCTTCCGTCAGCGAGAGCTTCTCTTCCAGCCGGAAGCCGATCACATCGAGCTGCGGGGCGGCTTCCAGCGACAACTTGAGGTGGCCCGGCTCGCCCGGCTGCTTCGACGCCAGCAGCCGCGGCGACGCGACCAGCGACCGCGACGCCAGCACCGGCTCTGGGTTCCCCATGCCAAACGGAGCCAGCGTCGCCAACGCCTCTACCGCAGCCTCGTCGACCTCGCCCACGCGCACGAACGCGTCGATCTTGCAGCGGCCCACGAGGTCTTCATCGGTGAGCCGCGCGTTGGCCAGCTTCTCGAAAGCGGCGACGAACACCGGCAGATGCTCGGGCGCGATCGACAGCCCGGCCGCGTGCTTGTGCCCGCCGAAGCGGCTCAGGTGCGTGCTGCATTCTTTGAGCGCGTCGTAGAGGTGGAAGCCTTCGATGCTGCGGGCCGAGCCGCGCCCCACTCCATCGCGAATGCCAATCAGCACTGCGGGCCGGTGGAAGCGTTCGACCATGCGCGAGGCGACGATGCCGACCACGCCGGGGTGCCAGTCGTCCGAGAAGAGCACCAGCCCGCGCGCGCCACGGCCGATGGCTTCCTCGGCGCGCGAAATCGCCCCTTGAATCATCGACTTTTCGATCTGCTGGCGTTCGGCGTTGGCGGCGTCCAGCTGGCGGGCCAGCGGCAAGGCTTCTTCGTAGGTCGCAGCGCACAACAGGCGAAGCCCGATGGACGCGTCGTCGAGGCGGCCGGCCGCGTTGATGCGGGGCCCGAGCCGGAAGCCGACGTGGCCCGATGTGATGGTCTGGTCTCCCAGGTCGGCGACGTCTTTCAAGGCGCGCACGCCCGGGCGATGGCCGGCGGTGAGCTCGCGAAGGCCGTGGCGCACCAGCAGGCGGTTGACGCCGACCAGCGGCACCACGTCGGCGACCGTCGCCAGCGCGACGAGATCCATCAGCGACTTCAGGTTCGGTTCCGAACGGCCTTCGAAGAAGCCCAGGGCCCGCAGGTGTTTGCGAAGGCCGATGCAGAGGTTGAAGGTGACGCCGGCGGCGCAGAGGAACTTCGTCGGGTAGCCACAGCCGGGCTGCAGCGGGTTCAGCACCGCGACCGCAGGCGGCATCGTCTCGGGCACGGCGTGGTGGTCGACGACGACGACATCGACGCCGCGCTGCATCGCGAGGCTGACTTCCGCGTGCGAGGTGATGCCGCAGTCGAGGGTGATGAGCAGCTTCGTGCCGTCGGCCGCGATCTTTTCGATCGCCGCCGAGTTGAGCCCGTAGCCCTCGCCCAGCCGGTGCGGAATGTACGTCTCGACCGCGTGCCCGCACTGCCGCAGGAAGATCGACAGCAGCGAGGTCGAGCTGACACCGTCGACGTCGTAGTCGCCGTACAGCGTCGTCTTCTCTTTCTTCAAGACCGCCTGCGCGAGCCGATTCACCGCCTCGGGCATGCCCTTCATCAACAGCGGATCTGGCAAGTCGGCCAGCGCATCCGACAAGAATCCCTGCGCGAGCTCGGGCGTTCGGTAGCCGCGCTGCACCAGCACGCGCGCCGCCAGGGGGTGCACCTTCAGATCGCCGACCAGCACTGCCGCCGCTGCGTCGATGTCGCCTTCCGGAAGTACCCACCTCAGACGCCCCATGGCCGCGGACCCTATCAGTGGGTGGTGACATGTTAGCGAGCGGAGAAGTGTGCTCCTTGTTGCGGTCGCCCTTTCATCACCTCGAATGGCTGAACCTCGAAGAGAACACCTGAGAAGGGCGTCGCCAGGTGCGAACCGATTCATCCCACCTAGCCGGTTCTCGCTGCCTCTTTGACCAGCGCCGCCAACGCTTTGACATCGAGGTTACGAGAGCCGCTTGAACCGCACGCACGACTTGCCGATTTTCGCTTTCGGCAATCGATCGCGATACCGCTCGGCGACGTAGCCCGCGTCGTCGGCCGCCATCGCGTACACCGAGATGTGGCTCGCATTGCTGGCAATCGCGAGCTTCGCTCCATCGCCGCCAGGTACTGCTCAGGAGTAGATACTTTCAGCTGGCCTTTCAAGCGTGCCTACACAGGTCAGATAGTGCGTGCGGGGATGATGCTGGACCAACAGTGGGAAGCGTTGCCACCCCCGGGTGATGGGGCGGTTCGGTTGATTGTGCTGCGGCTGGGCGACGGGGCGCACGCGACGCCCGAGCGCGCGCAGCTGTCGCCAACCGAGGCGCTGGTGGGCGACCGATGGTCGGTGAGCCCCAAACGAAGCGAAGACAGCCACGTCTCGTTCATCGACACCCGGGTCGCGGCGCTGCTGACAGGGGGTGGCGAACGGCTTCACCTGCCGGGCGACAACTTCCACGTCGACTTCGACTTGAGCGAAGCGTCGTTGCCGGTCGGCACGCGGCTGAGGCTCGGCACCGCGGTGGTGGAAATCACGGCCAAGCCGCATGCGGGCTGCGACAAGTTCCGCGCGCGGCTGGGCGAAGACGCGCTGCGGTGGGTGAACCAGAAAGACGGACGCGGGCGGAGGCTGCGCGGCGTCTACGCGCGAATCGTCGAGGAAGGCGAAGTCACGGTCGGCGACCGGCTCGTCAGGGCTGTTCCCTTTCCCACCGCACCAGTGCCGTCACCTCGCTGAACGCGATCGCTCCCACGCCGAGGGCAGCCAGCAAGGCAAAGCCGGGGTCGAACCGCTGGCGCACCAGCCACTCACCCAGCTTCAGCCCACAACCCGTGGCGCCGATGAACAGCGCCACCAGCGCGACCGTCTGCACCGAATCGCTCAGGTTGCCCGCCCTGCCCGTCTTCCGCGAGATGAGCGCGCGCCGGGCATCTTCCGTCTCGGCATGAAGCAACGGAATCTGCGCGACGAGTCGCTGCCGTTCGTCTTCCAGGGCTCCGAGCTCGTCGACGACCTCGGCCCGCACCGCTTCGAAGTCCATCGGCTGCTCGAGCTGGGCGCGCGCTTCCCGCAACGCCGCCTGCGTCGACTCGATGCCATCGCGCACTTCCCGGGAATCAGTCATCGCGGAAGCCCCACGCGATGGCGGCCAGCAGCAACCCCGCCGCAACGGCGAACCCCTGCGGCGCGCGATTCGGCAGCGTCGCGATGCCGCCCACGATCACCATCACGTACAACGAAACCCGCCCGTACCTCGCCAGCTGCCAGAACATCGGCCCGCGCGGACGATCGATCGTCGCGAGCTCGACGTCGATCTTCGCGCGCTGCGCCATCAGAGCCGCGATCCGCGTTCGCAGCGGCGCGAGCTCGGCGTTCTTCTCGATCAGCGGCGCACGAATCGGCGCTTCGCGCTTCGCAAGCGCTGCCCTCACGGCGACGAGCTCGCGGCGAAGGCTGGCGAGATGTGCGTCGAGGTCTTCCATCGTCAGGGTCGCATCGGGGCATCGTACTGTGAAATGACGCGCCAATGACCGACCCGACGGCCGAGCTCCAGGCGCGCCTGCACGCGCTCACCGACGAGGGCCGGCCGGACGCGGTGGCGAAGCGGCGAAAGACCGGGCAGCGCACGACGCGCGAGAACCTCGCCCACCTTCTCGACGCGGGCAGCTTCGTCGAATACGGCGGCCTCGCCCTCGCCTCGCAGCGCCACGCGAAGTCCGTCGAAGAGCTCATTCGGTCGAGCCCCGCCGACGGCATCGTCTGCGGCCTCGGCACCGTCAACGGCCACCGCACGATGGTGCTCGCGTACGACTACACCGTCTTCGCCGGCACCCAGGGCCTCACCAGCCACCGCAAGCTCGACCGCATGCTCGCGCTCGCACACCAGTGGCAGGTGCCGATCGTTCTGTTCGCAGAAGGCGGCGGCGGGCGCCCCAATGACACCGACGTCCTCACCGTCGCCGGCCTCGACACCCCCAGCTTCCTTTCGTTCGCCTCGCTGTCGGGCCTCGTGCCGCGCATCGGCATCGTCTCCGGGCGCTGCTTCGCGGGCAACGCCGCTCTGCTCGGCTGCTGCGACGTCATCATCGCCACCGAAGGCAGCAACATCGGCATGGGTGGCCCCGCGATGATCGAAGGCGGCGGGCTCGGCAAGTTCACCCCGGAAGAGATCGGACCCACCGCGGTGCAGACGAAGAACGGCGTCATCGACGTGCTCGTGCCCGACGAGGCGGCCGCGGTCGAAGCGGCGAAGAAATACCTGTCGTACTTCCAGGGCCCGGCGGCCGAATGGTCGTGCGCGCCGCAA
>JAYUXE010000236.1:0-2316 GCA_043753165.1 Archangiaceae bacterium
GGGTGCAGCGGGTTCTCGAACAGCAGCTCGTTGAGCGCTTTGCGGGCGTTGACGTAGTCGCCTTCTTCGAACGAGAGGATGCCGGCTTTGTAGAGCGCGTCCTGGCCAGCCGTGGTCTCGGGGTACGCCTTGCGAACGGCGAGCAGCGCCTCGATGGTGTCCTTCTTGGGCTTACCTGCCTTCGCCACGTCGGCGAGCGCGGCGTCGGCTTTGGCGTCGACTTTGGCTTCGACGCGCGGGCGGTCACTGCCTTTCGGGTCGACCGCCTTGGGTGGGCAGGCGGTGACGAAAGCGAGGGCAGACAGACACAGGGCGAGGCGGATCGAACGCATGGGCGAGGCGGACTCCTTAACAGCCAGCCGAAGACCCGGGAACTGTGCACGTGACGGGCCCACGTAAGCCCACCTGAAGAACCGGCGACCTGACGTTCGTACATTGCAATGTACGTTTCAGGTCTGAATCGAGACCTCGCGGTGTTCGATTGGGGCAGCTGAATGTCAGCCGAACAGCTTCTTCACCTGCTCGAAGAAGCTCTTCGACTGCGGGTTGACGCCCTCGCCGCAGGCCTTCGCGAACGACTCGAGAATCTCGCGCTGCTCGTTGTTGAGCTCGGTGGGGGTCTCGACGGTGACGCGCACGTGCTGGTCGCCGCGGCCGCTGCCGTGCAGGTGCGGGATGCCTTTGCCCTTGAGGCGGAAGACCTTCCCCGACTGCGTGCCGTGGGGAATCTTCATCTTCACTTTGCCGTCCAGCGTCGGCACTTCGATCTGCGCGCCCAGCGCCGCCTGCGTGAAGGAAATCGGCACCTCGCACAGCACTTCGTTTTCTTCACGCACGAACAGCGGGTGTTCCTTCACGTGCACGACGACGTACAGGTCGCCCGCGGGTCCGCCGTGCTCGCCGATTTCGCCTTCGCCCGCGAGCCGCACCCGCGTGCCCGCATCGACGCCGCCCGGAATCTTCACCTGCAGGCTCGTCTCGCTCTCGAGCTTGCCGCTGCCTTTGCAGTTCTTGCAGGGGTCCGAGACGATGGTCCCGCTGCCGCTGCACTGGCTGCACGCCCGCGCGACCGCGAAGAACCCTTGCGTGAATCGCACTTCGCCTGCCCCACCGCACGTCGGGCACTGCCGCGTCTGTTTCGTCTTCGAGCCCGTGCCGTCGCACACGTCACAGCGCTTCGGCCGGGGAATCTTGACCGTGACTTCAGCGCCGAACGCCGCTTCTTCGAACGAGATTTCGAGGTTGTACCGAAGGTCGGCGCCCCGGTTGCGCGCCTGGCGCTGACGGCCGCCCCGGCCCCCGAAGATGTCTCCGAAGATTTCGCCGAAGATGTCGTTGATGTTGACGTTGCCGCCGAACCCGGCCGCCCCACCCCCGAACCCTTCCATGCCGCGGTGCCCGAACTGGTCGTACCGGGCCCGCTTGTCGGGGTCCGACAGAACCTCGTAAGCCTCTGATGCCTCTTTGAAT
Organism: Archangiaceae bacterium; assembly: GCA_043753165.1. Taxonomy (GTDB): domain Bacteria; phylum Myxococcota; class Myxococcia; order Myxococcales; family Myxococcaceae; genus JAGSPQ01. The sequence continues at coordinate 1,471 of JAYUXE010000236.1, forward strand.
TTTTCTTCAGCGCCCGCTTCGGCGTTGCGGTCGGGGTGGTACTGCATCGCCAGCTTTCGAAACGCCGACTTCATCGTGGCGGAGTCGCAGCCTTTCTCGACGCCGAGAACTTCGTAGTAGTCGCGCTTCGTCATGGGACGCGCGCACATATAACGCACGCTCCCGCCCGGGCAATCGTGACCCCAAGCATTCCTTCATGGCGCCGGCTGCTCGCGTACGTCCGTCCCCAGCGGATAACGGTTGCCTGCGCCATCGCGGCGTCTTTCGTGGCAGCGGCCGCGGCGGCCGTCTGGGCGTGGCTGCTCGGACCTTTGTTGCAGGGCCTGGTCGTGGGCACGGACGACGCCTCGCAAAAATGGCAGCTGCCGCTGGCGTTGATCGCAGTCGCGGCGGTGAAGGCGGTGTCGACGTGGCTGCACGCGGGCTGGATGCAGCGGGCCGCGCAGGCGGGGCTCGCCACGTTGCGGAAGGATTTGTATGGCCGCCTGCTGCAGCTGCCACCCGCCTGGTACGAGACGCGGCACTCGGGCGAGCTGCTGTCGCGCTTCACGTCAGACGTGGCGCTGGTCGAGCTCGCCGCGACGCAGGCGTTGTCGAGCTGGGTGAAAGACACGCTGCAGGTTGTCGCTCTGCTGGGCGTCTGCCTCTACACGGACGTTCGGCTCTTCGCGCTCGCGTTCGTGGTGTTGCCGTTGATGGTGTTGCCCGTGTCCCGCTTCGCGAAGGCGCTGAAGAAGACGGCGACCGGAAGCCAGGCGTCCCTCGCAGCGCTCACCCAGCTCACCTCCGAACAGCTTCACAACCTGCCCGTCGTCCAGGGCTTTCGCGCCGAGCCCCTGGCGTTGC
>JAYUXE010000237.1:0-5587 GCA_043753165.1 Archangiaceae bacterium
GCGCACAGGTGGTGAACGTCGGCGACGCTGAGGCCTTCGCGAAAGGCCTGAGCGACGTACCAGGGGCGGTCGGGCCGCGGCACCCGCAGCGCTTCTTTCAAGGCAATTTCCCGTTCGGCCCCGGGCGCAGGAAGCGGCGGCGCCTCGAACGCCATCTTCCCGGCTTCCATCGAACGCAGCGCCTTGCTGTACGCCTGCGAGAACGTGCGGCCGATGGCCATCACCTCACCGACGCTGCGCATCATCGTGCCCAGCGTCTTGTCGGCGTGGGGAAACTTCTCGAAGTTGAAGCGGGGAATCTTCACCACCACGTAGTCGATGGTCGGCTCGAACGACGCCGGCGTATCGCGCGTGATGTCGTTCTTGAGCTCGTCGAGCGTGTACCCAATCGCGAGCTTCGCGGCGATCTTCGCAATCGGGTAGCCGGTGGCCTTCGACGCCAGCGCCGAGCTGCGCGACACGCGCGGGTTCATCTCGATCACGACGACGCGGCCGTCGCGCGGGTTGACGCCGAACTGAATGTTGCTGCCGCCGGTGTCGACGCCAATTTCGCGGATGATCGCACGGCTCATCTGACGCAGCCGCTGGTATTCCTTGTCCGTCAGCGTCTGCGCCGGAGCCACGGTGATGCTATCGCCCGTGTGCACGCCCATCGGGTCCAGGTTCTCAATCGCGCAGATGATCACGACGTTGTCGGCGCGATCGCGCACCACCTCGAGCTCGTATTCCTTCCACCCGATCATCGACTCTTCGATCAGCACCGTCTTGTTCGGGCTCGCGTGCAGCGCGCCCATCACCAGCGGCTGGTACTCGGCACGGTTGTACGCGATGCCGCCACCGGTGCCTCCCAGCGTGAAGCTGGGGCGCAGGATGATCGGGAAACCGATTTCATCGATCAGCGCCTCGGCTTCTTCCCAGCTGCCCGCGTAGCCGGACTTCGGCAGCGGCACGCCGATCTTCTGCATCGCCTTCTTGAAGAGCTGGCGGTCTTCCGCCTTGTTGATCGCCTCGAGGTTCGCGCCGATGAGCTCGACGCCGTACTTCTCGAGGATTCCAGCTTCGGCCAGGGCCTTGGCGAGGTTCAGCGCGGTCTGGCCCCCCATGGTGGGAAGCAGCGCGTCGGGCTTCTCGGCCTTGATGATCGCCTCGGCCGATTCGACGGTGATGGGCTCGATGTAGGTGCGGGCGGCGAACTCGGGGTCCGTCATGATCGTGGCGGGGTTCGAGTTGAGGAGGATGACTTCAATCCCCTCTTCCTTCAGCGCCTTGATGGCCTGCGTGCCCGAGTAGTCGAACTCACAGGCCTGGCCGATGACGATCGGGCCTGATCCGATCACCAGGATTTTCTTCAGATCCGTGCGTTTCATCGGGCGCGAGCCTGTAGCAGATTCCTGGGCTACCATCGTTTCAGAATGAGCCTTCTCGCCCTCGCTGCCGCCACGCTGTTGTCACAAGCCGAGCCCGCCGCTGAACCCGCTGCCGAGCCGGCCGCCGAGCCTGCTGCGGCTCCGATTGCTCCGCGTCAGCGCGCGCCCAGCGCCGAAGAAATGGCCCGGCAGCTCGAGCGCATTCGAAAGCTGCCGCCCAGCGAGACGGCCGACGCGGTGCAGGAACTGATTCGCCGCGTGCCGGATCCGAACAGCCCGGTGGTTCCGCAGGCTGCGCATGTCGAGGCGCCGGAACCGATGCCGCTGAAGCTGGGCACGCTGACCGAGGCGGAACAGGTGAAGTACACGGCGCGCGTGGTGTTCAACAGCATCATCTCGGGGGATGCGCGCGGGCTGGTGCTGAACTCGGCGTACCCGTTTCAGCTGGAAGATCGCCGACTCGAGATGCCCGACGAGCTTCACAAGGAATGGCTCAAGAATCTGCGGGCCAAGCGCACCGACCTGCTGACGCTGTACGACGTCGAGGTGTTGACGCCGGCCGAGATGGAAAAGAAGTACGGCCGGCCGCCGGGGCGGCTGAGCGCGCTGCCGTGGAAGGCGCCGAAGACGATGATCGCCATCGGCAACCTGTCGGGTCACGCGGCGGTCGCGGTGTTCCGCGCGCATGCGACGGGGCGCTGGCAGCTGGTCGGCTACCACGACTGAACGGGCCACTCGACATCCGGCTCGAGGGCCGGGGGCCGTTTCTGATTCAAGCCGTCGACGCGTACACCGCGGTCGAACGCGCGCTGCGGCGTGGCGCGGCCGATGCGCTGGCAGCGAACGTCTCGGTCGCCGCGCAGTGGCTGCAGCGGAACCACGCCGAGGTCGAACGGCTGGTGAAGACGGTGGACTCGAAGCTCGACGACGGCGAGCTCTCGCAGAAGATTCGCACCCTGCCCGCCCTGCGCGCGCAGGTCACGACGCGGCTCGAGCAGCGGCTGGGGCTTTCAGAAGCGGGCGTCGGCGGGCTGTCCGAGCTGATCGCGCGCTCGGTGAGGCGGGCGCAGCTGGCGTGGTCGAAGTACGAGCGCGACTGGCAGCTGCCGGGTGGGCCCATCGTCCGGATCCCTGCCGGGTGCGTCGTCACCGAGACGAAGGCGCGGATCTCGGTTCGATGGCAGACGTCGTTCGTCGAGCAGCAACGCACCGGGCGGGCGAACGCAGGTCACCTGGTGATCCGCAGCGGCGTGCTGCACCGGCAGCGCTGGTTCGGCGGCGAGGTGCCGGTGCCACTTCATTCCGTGCGAACCGAGGAACTGCACCCGCGCGAGGGCCCCGAGCTGCTCAACGTGATGGGCACCCAGCCGACCGGCGTGGTCGAGAAGTTGTTCGACGTCGCGGCGATTGAGACCGGCGAGTTCTTGTGCGAGGTGATCTGCCACTTCACCGGCGCGCGGCGCGACACGCACAGCGTGCGCGCGTTCGATCTCTGAAGCTGCCGCTACGACAGCTGCGCGACGAACTGCTGCAGCCGCTGAAGGCCCTTTTCGATCGTCCCGCGGGCAGTCGCGAAGGAAAACCGCAGGTACCCTTCGGCCCCGAACGGCTCACCCGGCACGGCGGCGAGCTTGAAGTCCTCGAGCAGAAGCTCGGACAAGTGCACCGAGCCGTTGACCTGCTTGTCTTTGTACCGCTTGCCAATCAGCTGCTGCACGTCGGGGAAGACATAGAAGGCGCCTTCGGGCAGCCGGCACGTGATTCCTGGAATCGCATTGAGCCCCTTCACGATCAGATCGCGGCGCGCCTGGAACTCGACCCGCATCGTCTCGACGGGCTCCATCGGCCCGTTGAGCGCGGCGACGCCCGCCTTCTGCGAGATCGAGGTGGCATTCGAGGTCGACTGGTCCTGGATCATCTGCATCGCGCCGATGAGATCCTTCGGGCCCGCCGTGTAGCCGAGCCGCCAGCCCGTCATCGAGAACGCCTTCGAGAACCCATTCACCGTCACCACGCGCGGCGCCAGCTCGGGCGCGACGTTCGCGATGTTCTGAAACGGCTTCCCCGTGTAGAGCAGCTTCTCGTAGATGTCGTCGGTCACCACCAGGCAGTCATGGCCCGCGACCACTTCGGCGATGCGCGTCAGGGCGTCGCCACTGAGCACGGCTCCGGTGGGGTTCGACGGCGAGTTGATCACCACCGCCCGCGTGCGCGGCGTCAGCGCCTTGCGAAGCTCTTTCGGATCCGGCGCGTAGCCGTTTTCAACCGACGTCTCGACGATCACCGGCACGCCGTCGGCGAGCCGCACCATGTCCGGGTAGCTGACCCAGTACGGGGAAAAGATGACGACCTCGTCGCCGGGCGACAGCAGCGCCTGGAACAGGTTGTACAGCGAGTGCTTGGCGCCGCAGCTGACCAGCACCTGTTCAGGCGAGTAGTCGAGCGCGTTGTCCTTCTTCAGCTTCGCGCTGATCGCTGCCTTGAGCTCGGGGATGCCGCCCGTCGCGGTGTACTTGGTGAAGCCCGCTTCAATCGCGGCGACGGCCGCCGCCTTGATGTGCGCCGGGGTGTCGAAGTCGGGCTCACCCGCCGCGAACGAGACGACGTCTTCGCCCTTGGCCGCCAGCGCCTTCGCCTTCGCGTTCAGGGACAACGTGGGGGAAGGCTTGATTGCCTTGAGCCGCTTGGCCAGCTGCATGGTTGCTCCTTTACGGCTTGGGGAATTTCTGGGTCAGGGCGGCGAGCACGTTGTCGGGCACCAGCCCGCTGACGTCGCCCTGAAACGAGGCCACTTCGCGCACCAGCTGCGACGAAATGTAGAAGTAGTTCTCGCTGGTCATCATGAAGATGGTCTCGATCTTCGAGTCGAGCTTGCGGTTCATGTTCGCGAGCTGAAACTCGAACTCGAAGTCGCTGACCGCGCGAAGGCCACGAAGGATCACGTTCACGCCGCGCGCTTTCGCGTACTGCACCAACAGGCCCTGGAAATCGGCGACCTCGACGCGCGGATCCGATTTCACCGCCTCGGTGATCTGCGCGCGGCGTTCGGCCACGGTGAACAGCGGCGTCTTCTTCGGGTTGGTGGCGATCGCGACGATCACCTTGTCGAACATCGTCAGCCCGCGTTGCACGAGCGACAGGTGCCCGTTGGTCAGCGGGTCGAAAGAGCCGGGGTAGAGAGCGACGCGCATGAAGTCGGCGCGAGAGATTGGGGTGAAGCCCACCCGAGGTCAAACAGAACGTTTCACTTCGGCGGCGCGCGAATCACCTGAACCACCCCGCGACAACCCCTTTGCACGCGCTCGCGGGTGTTCTCGGTGTGAATCGTCGCGAGCGTGGTGCGGCCCTCGCCTTCCTCGGAGTCCGTGTCTTCGGGGTTTCGCAGCGCCAGCGAGAGCTTTCCGGTCTGCTGCGCCAACATCAACGACTCCGATTCGTACGGCACCACGAGCAGCTCGACCTGCGTCTGGCTCGGGTGCTCGGCCACCTTCCATACCAGCACGTTGTAGATGAGCACCTTCGCGTAGGGCTCCTTCGTCACGGGGTCCGGCAGCGTGGCAACGACGTCGACGCGATCATGGGCGTGCAGCGTTCCCGGAAGCGCGTGCATGGGGTCGAGCGCCAGACTCACGATGCGGCCCTTTTTGATGATGTCCGACGGCGGCCGCATCGTGCGGAAGTCACACCGGTTCGGCGCACGCTGCCCGAGCAACACCGTCAGCCCGCACGCCAACCCCACCGCAAACCAGGCCCGAGCGCTCATGCAGGCAGGAGCCGCCGTGAAGCAGACCGTTAACCGTAAATGGAGACCACGGTGTCTCCGAAGGTGCGCAGGTCGAGCCGGGTGAACGGGCCGCTGGACTCGGGCGACGACTCGTCGACGCCATGCTCGAGCACGAGCCGCCCGCCGTCAGCGAGCAGCGGAAACTCGGCCAGCTTCGTCAGCAGCATCGCGACCGCTTGCTGCGCGTACGGAGGGTCCGCGAAAATCAGCTCGAACCGCAGCGCCTTCTCGTGAAGCTTCACGATCGCGCGGTCGGCCGGAAACGGCAGCACCTCGACCTGCGGCGTGAAGCCGAGGGCAGCAGCGTTCTCTTTGCACAGCCCCTGCGCCTCGCGGCCCGAGTCGACGAGCACCGCCCTCACGGCCCCGCGCGACAAGGCCTCGAGCCCCAGCGCCCCGGTGCCCGCGTAGAGATCGAGCACGGTGAAGCCGTCGC
>JAYUXE010000238.1:0-2311 GCA_043753165.1 Archangiaceae bacterium
CTGCTTCTTGTAGCGGTTGATCTGATCTTCGACCGGCAGCGACCACGTGAGGCCGAGGGCCTGACCGCGGGGAATGATGGTGACCTTGTGAACCGGGTCGCAGCCTGGCAGCAGCTTGCCGACCAGCGCGTGACCCGCCTCGTGAACCGCGGTGTTCCGCTTTTCTTTGTCGCTCATGATCATCGACTTCCGTTCAGGACCCATGAACACCTTGTCCTTGGCGGCTTCGAAGTCACGCAGGTCGACCTTCTCTTTGTTCGAGCGTGCGGCGTACAGCGCCGCTTCGTTGACGAGGTTCTCGAGGTCGGCGCCCGTCATGCCGGGGGTACCGCGCGCGATCACTTCGAGCTCGACGTCGGCGCCCAGTGGAACGCGGCGGGTGTGAACCTTCAGCACGCCCAGGCGGCCCCTGAGATCCGGACGCGGCACCACGATGCGGCGGTCGAAGCGACCCGGCCGCTGCAGCGCAGGGTCGAGCACGTCGGGCCGGTTGGTGGCCGCCATCAGAATCACGCCTTCGTTCGACTCGAACCCGTCCATCTCGACCAGCAGCTGGTTCAGGGTCTGCTCGCGCTCATCATGTCCACCGCCGAGGCCTGCGCCACGGTGACGGCCCACGGCGTCGATTTCGTCGATGAAGATGATGCAGGGGGCGTTCTTCTTGCCCTGCTCGAACAGGTCGCGCACCCGGCTCGCGCCGACGCCGACGAACATTTCCACGAAGTCAGAGCCCGAGATGCTGAAGAAGGGCACGCCGGCTTCACCTGCAACGGCGCGCGCGAGCAGCGTCTTGCCCGTGCCCGGAGGCCCCATCATCAACACGCCCTTCGGAATGCGGCCGCCGAGCTTGGTGAACTTCTTCGGGTCCTTGAGGAACGAGATGATCTCTTCGAGCTCTTCCTTCGACTCGTCGATGCCCGCCACGTCGGCGAACGTCACCTTGTTGTGGCTCTCAGAAAGAAGCTTGGCCTTCGACTTCCCGAACGTCATCGCCTTGCCGCCGCTGCCCTGCAGCTGCCGCATGAAGAAGATGAAAAAGAGGAACAGGAAGACGACCGGCATCCACTGGCTCAAGATCGTGAGCCAGATGCTGTTCGGCTCGGGGCTCTCGAACTTGACGTCGACGTTCTCCTCTTTCATGTCCTTGAGGATCAGCGCATCGGCGACCGGGCCCGTCGAACGGAACTTCTCGTTCGTGTCGGCGAAAGTGCCCTGGTACACGTTGCCCTTGATCAAAATCGACGTGATTTTTTTGTCTTTCACCTTCTTCTGCAGAGAGGTGAACGAGAGCTCCTGCACCTCTTCCTGGCCATGCGAGAAGAAGTTGTAGAACGCAACGAAGAGGATGATCAGGATCACCCAGAGACCAATGGTCTTGTAGCTAGAACGCACGATTTGAAACCCCTTCGCGTAGACCCGGATTCCCGAATTGTTCCGGACTATTGACGGCCACGGCCACGGTACCACTTCGGCCGAAGATTCTATAACGCATCCGGGGCCCCTGTGCCCGTCGTGCCTGTGAAGTTCCTTGAAGCAGTTTCTGACGCACGCAGCCATCCGTTCTGATTCACCAGCACGTGGCCCCTGGGCAGCGTCGCCTGCCGCCCCTGCCCGACTGCGTCCAGCACGTCGTCCAACAGGGCACCGTCCACCTCCAGTTGGTTTCCGGCCAGCCACCGGGCGATCACGCGCCGGGCAATCGGCCGGGTCAGTGCAGCGAGGGCCACCGCATCCAGGGCTCCGTCTCTGCTGATCCGGCCCTGCGCCGCCGCGGCCTGCTCCAGCAGCAAGGCCTCGTCTTCCGCGGCGTACCGGGCAGCCTGCGCCAGATGCCCGGCGACCCCCGGGCCGGCGACCTCTTCGTACATCGGCAGCAGCGCGTGGCGCACCCGCGAACGCAGGTACGCCGGGTCGGCGTTCATCGGATCGTGGGCGAACGGCTCGGAAAGGGAAGCGAGCACGTCGGCGCGGGTGAGCCCCAGCAGGGGGCGAATGACATGGCCGCGGCGGGCCTGAATGCCGGCGACTCCGCCCAGCGCGGCTCCGCGGGCCAGACGCATCAGCACGGTCTCGGCCTGGTCCGACGCCGTGTGGCCGGTGGCGATGAACCGAAGGCCCCGTTCGACTCGCAGCGTCTCGAGGGCCCCATACCGTGCATCGCGGGCGCGTTGCTCGAACGCGGGCCCGTCTTTCAAGCCCAGCGCCCTGCAATGAACCGGCAACCCGAGCGCCGTCGCGCGCTTGACCACCGCTGCGACTTCGGCTGCCGATTCGGCCCGGACGCCGTGATCCAGCGCCGCCACCTCGAGCC
>JAYUXE010000239.1:0-2310 GCA_043753165.1 Archangiaceae bacterium
TGCGCCGGCAAGACCGCGCGGTGATTCGCGCCCTGCTCGACCACAACTACCGCGGCGATGACATCACCCCGCTGCTCGTGCTGGCCATCGACCACGCGCCCGACCTCGTCCCCGAGCTCGTTCGCGCAGGGGTGGAAGTCGAAATCGACGACGAGGCGGGCCGCACCCCGCTGATGGCCGCCGCAAAGACAGGGAAGCTCGAGCTCGTGAACCTGCTGCTCGAGCGCGGGGCCTCGACGCGCACGGGTGACCTCGACTGCGTGACCGCGGCGGGCTACGGACTTCGCGAGCGCAGCCTCGACCTCGCTGTCGCGCTCCAGACGGGTGAAAGCACCGTGCCTGGCCGAGCAGCGCGGCGGCAGGGCATCACCTGCGGCAGGGGCGCTGTCACTTTTCGAGTCGAGCCGACCGATGAAGTGCGCCTGAAGCCGTACTCGAACGGCGCTGTCGCGTCGACGAGCTTCCCGCCGATGCTGCCGTTGCGCGCGGGAAAGACGGTGTTTCTGAACCCGGGGCTGCACCTGGTCGAGCTTCGAGAAACGACCACCGGGCGGCAGTTCCGCGCGACGCTGAAAGTCGAGCCGGGCATGAACTCGTTCAGCCGCGCCGAGTTCGGTCTCTATTCCCCACCCGTCGTCCCCGGCAGGGAACACGAGGCGCTCGAGCGCAAGCGCGTTCCCCTCAAGCGTTGCGTCGCCGACCAGAACCGCCGCGAACCCAGGCAACACGGAGAGGTGCTCTTCACCCTTCTCGTCACGCACGGCAAGGTGACGCAGGTGAAGGCCGAGCACGACCGCATGCCCACGACGCTCTACAACTGCGTGTCGTCGCTGGCGATGTCGTGGACCTTCGACCCGGAAGTGATGCCTTCGACGCCCGTTCCAATGGCCGTCAAATTCTGAAACAGACTGCAGGGCCGGGGTGTCTCATCGGCACCCGATGACCCCGCTGCTGCTGTTGCTGCTCACCGCCTGGCCCGCATCCACCGACGGGCTGACCCTGCTGCCGCTGCCGCCCGTTCGCGACGCAGGGCGAACGCCAAAGCTGCGCGTGTACGTCGATGCGGGGCATGGCGCGAAAGACAACCACGGCGCGGTGTCGTGCATCTGCGAGCACGAAGAAGACTTCACCGCGCGCACGGCCGCGGCGCTGGCGAAGGCGCTGGCGGCGACAGGCCGGTTCGAAGTGAAGCTGTCACGGTCGGGCGAGGCGCGGCCGTCGTACGCGGCGCGCGTGGCCGAGGCGATGAAGTGGAAGGCCGACCTGATTGTGGGCATTCACTTCGACGTGCGCGGCTCGGCCATCACCTGGGAACCCGAGCCGGGCAAGCCATGCTGGCGCGCGCCACTTCTGCAGACGCCCGGCGAAGAGACCAACGGCTTCTCGGTGTTGTGGAGCGACGAAGACCAAACAACGCGGCCCGAACGCCAGGCCGGCGCGCGCATCGGCCGAGAGATTTCGAAGTCGATGGCCGCGGCGGGGTTCGAGCCGTACGGCGGGTGGGACTACCAGGGGCTGTACGTGGCCGATGAAGTTCCGGGCTGCTTCATCGCGCGGCGAAAGGTGTGGATGCTGAAGAAGCCGACGATTCCGAGCCTCATCATCGAGACGCACCACGCGCTGGATTTGCAGGAACGCGCGCGGTGGGACGAGGCACGCACGCTCGAGGTGTTCGCGGCAGCAGTCGCGGCGGCTTTGCTTCGATAAGGTCCGCGCCCATGAAAAAAGTACTGATGTCGGTGGCCGGCGTAGGAGCAGTCGTCGGGCTGTTGGGCGTGCTCGGGGTCGGCTGTGCTGCGCCGTCGTACGTGGCGGGCAAGCGGGTCGCTCCGGCGGTGCCGGCGGGCCTTTCTCACACCGAGAAGCGCATCGACGGGAAAGACGGGGTGAAGCTGTTCAGCCAGTCGTGGCGTCCCGAGGGCGAGCCGCGCGCGGGGGTCGTCGTGGTGCACGGCCTCAAGGACTACAGCGGCCGGTACGGCGAGTTCGCCGCGTCGCTGGTCAAGCGCGGGTACGCCGTCTACGCGTATGACAGCGCGGGCATGGGGACTCGGAAGGCGCCCGCGTCTGGGTCGACCGCTTCACCGAGTATCTCGACGACCTGGACCTCGTGATGGCGTCGGTGCGCGCGGCCGAGCCGGGGAAGAAGATTTTCCTCTTCGGCCACAGCATGGGCGGCGCGGTGGTGACGCTGTACACGCTGACGCACGTGCCGAAGCCGGCGGGCCGCATCACCAGTGGCGGGGCGCTGAAAACCGACGAGCCCAGCTCGGTGACGGGGCCGGTGAAGTTCCTGTCGGTGGTGGCGCC
>JAYUXE010000240.1:0-2310 GCA_043753165.1 Archangiaceae bacterium
CGCGCCCGAGCCCTTCGAGATCCACCAGCCACGCGAGCCGGCCGATCGCGTGCGTCGCCGCGTGCATCGCCAGGTACGCCGCATCGTCTTCCGGAGCCAGCGCCGGCACCTTTCCCTGCGCCGAATCCAGCTGCACGCGCCGGCCAATCAGCTGCCGAACGTCCACCGAGATCTCGTGGTTGCTGTTCAGCGCGTGGTGCAGCTCGATCATCAAGCCACTCGGCTGGGCGGGAAGCAGCGACGCGTTGTGAATGTGCTCGCCCGCCATGAACGCATGGGACGCCACGCCCGCTTCGACCAGCGCCTGCGTGGCCGCCTTCAAGTCGGCGCGCGTCACGAGAAGGTCCAGGTCGGACTGCTGTCGCGCAGCGGGTTCCTTCCACCGCGTCGCCGCCGCTGAGCCCTTGAGCACCACGCACCCGATGCCCGCCTTTTCGACCGCTTCGACTGCGCGCCGGGTGAACTTCAGCGCCCGAACGCCGCGCGATTGCAGCGCCCGCGCCGGCACGTCGTCGGCGAGCAGCCCGAGGACGCCATGCCGTTCGGCCGCGGCCCGCAGGGCCCCGAGTCCCTGACTTCTGCCAGTGAGCAGGTCGGCGAGGCCCCTGCGCTCGGTTTGTTCGAGCACGGCGGCGTCCCGACCAAGCAGGGTGTGCACAGCTGGGCCGAAAACAGGTAAAGACACGGCTCGGTGAATACCCCAGTCGCCGGGTGGAACCACACGTCCCGTGAACGAATCCCCCAGCGCCAGCGGTAGCCGCAGGACGCGAGTGCGCGGGGTTCAGCCTGCACGCGTTTTGTTGTGTTTGTTGGTTGTGCTGGCTCCGCTGCTGCTCGGCAGTTTGCCGACCTGGGCGCCCGCAGTGTTGCTGCCCGTCGCGCTCGCAGCGTTCGGTTTCGCGGTCTGGGGCCGAAGCGATGTGAAGGTGCCGATGCTGGCGCTGGTGCCGATGGGCGTCGCCGCGTTCTGCCTCTTCCAGCTGATTCCGTTTCCCGCGCCAGTGCTCGACCTCTTCAGCCCGACCTCGGCCGGCATCCGCGATTTCGCGCTCGTGCCGCTGGGCCTTTCGCCGTGGCGGCCGATCACGCTCGACCCTTCCGCGACCTGGCGCGAAGCGCTCAAGTGGACCCTGTACGCTGCGGCTGCGCTGGCCGCCGTGCACGTGACCCAGAACACGCGTTCGAACCGCGCGCTGCCGCTGCAGGTGGTCGCCGTGACCGGAGCCGCGTTCGTGGTGCTCGGTGGCCTCCACGCCCTGTTCGACGTGCAAGAGCTCTTCGGCCTCTACAAGTTCAAGCATGCGACGCCGCCGCTGCTCACGCCGTTCGGCAACCCGAACCACCTCGCTGGCTTTCTGCTGGTCGCCGGAACGCTGTCGGCCGGGCTGCTGCTCGACGCGCGTGAGCCGCTGAGCCGCATGCTCTGGGCCGCGTCCTGGGCCGCGTGCTGCGGCGGCGTTCTGCTCTCGAACTCTCGCGGCGGCATCGGCGCGTTCGTGGTCGTGCAGGGCCTGGTCGTGTTCCGCGCGCTGTGGCGCATGCGAAAGACTTCTTCGGGCGGGCTGCCGAACGCGGTGCGTCTTTCGTTGATCGCGAGCGTCGCGGTGCTCGGCGGCATCGCGCTGTTGGGTGAACGGCTCTTCGCGCGCTTCTCGGACACCAGCAGCGCGGTGAACAAGTTCGCGCAGTGGCCGCACGCGCTCGAGCTCGTGCGCGACTGCTGGCGGTTCGGCACCGGGCGCGGCGCGTACGAGGTCGCCTTCACCCGCTACTACGCGGACCACGTCGGGAAGACCTTCACCCACCCCGAGAACCTCATTCTGCAGTGGACGTCGGAAGTTGGCGTGCCGCTGGCGATGGCCTTCGCCGTCGGAGCCGGCCTCGCCCTCTACCGCCTCTGGCGTGGCCAGGGCGGCTCGCATTGGGAAGTGGCGGCGCTGCTCGCGGGCATCGGCATCGCGGTGCACAACCTGTTCGACTTCAACCTCGAGTACCCGGGCGTCTCGGTACCGGTGGCGGTCATCCTTGGAGTGGTCGCGGGTTCGTCAGAGACGCTGATCTCGCGGCGCGTGCCGCTGTGGCCCGTCGCTGCGGGGCTCACGATCGTCGGGCTGCTGGGCGTGTGGCGCGGGTCGGACTCGGCCGGTGACGCGGACGCGCGGCTCGATGCGCTGGCCGCGAAGCAGCTGCCCGCGGGCCGGTTGCAGACTGCAGCGCTGGCCGAGATTGATGCGCACCCGTCGGACTACTTCTTGTACGACCTCGTCGCGACCGCGTGGACTGCTGAACGAGAGCCGAAGTCGGCCCTCG
>JAYUXE010000241.1:0-12189 GCA_043753165.1 Archangiaceae bacterium
CACCACTGAAGCTTCAGCGGGTCTTCAGCCGAAACTGCGCCTTCACCGGCGTGTGATCGCTGGAGCCCTTGTCGAGCCGCTTCAGGTGGCTCACTTCGACGTCCTTCGAAACGAGGAACCCGTCGATTGAGCCCCGCGGCGCTTCCCAACGAAGCCCGGTCGCCTTCTCGAGGTTGACCGGGTTTTTGTGGTTCGCGTCCGTGCCGATGATGATCGGCCCCCTGGTGTGCTTCACGAACTCGCCGAGGTTCCGGTTGAACGCCGGCCACAGCTCGCTGTCGCGCGGGGGCGGGCGGTGAACCGAGACCATGCGCACCGTCTGGCCGTCGATTTTCACGTCCGTCCAGTTGATGTAGCGCTTCAACATCGCGTGGCCGTTCGGTTCGACGCCGAGCCGAAAGCCGCTGTCGGTCGCCTTCATCTTCTCTTTGTCCCACGCGACCGCGGTGCCCTTGTGCGCGAGATCGCTGCCGTCCTGGTGGACGCCGAACCGGTGGTCGCGGTGCTTCAGCTCGTCGCGCACGTTGGTGAACTTCGATTCCTGCACCAGCAGCACGTCGGCCTTCACGCGGTGAACGTTGCTGCGGTTCCGCGTCACGAAGTCGTCGTTGATGGTCGCGGCGGTGAAGGTCGCTCCCGGCTTCGGCCCGTGGTGCCTGAGGCCGTGGGGGACGTTGTTCGGAACGTGCGGGTGGGTGCCGGGAAGAATGCGCATGCGAGATTGTCTGCGCAGCCTGCAGGCGCGCCCCGCCGCGGTCTGTAAGTGCGGTGGACAGCGGCGGTATTTTCGCCGACGTTTTCGCTGCTACTTCAGGGGGCACTCGGTGCTGGGCTTCGCGTAACCGAACACGAAGCCCGTGATCGGGTGGCTGGCCACGAAAGCAGTCGGGGGCAACGTCTCCCACGTGATGCCGTCGGTGCTGCGGAAGAACTTCTGCTTGTCGTACCAGACCTGCCAACCCCCGCGCGTCGCGACGAAGGTGCCGTCGTCGCTCACCGCAAGGGGGCCGATGTCGACGCCTGCCGTGCCCGCCGTGCTGACCCACGTCTCGCCGTCGATGCTGCGGTAGCGCATCGAGCCTGCGAACACGAAGAAGGCGCCGTTGTTGAACACCGCGTTCGAGCTGAACGAGCCGCCCACCGTCACCTTCGTCCACGTGGTGCCGCGGTCGGTCGAACGGCAGACGACGCCGTCGCCCTGTGCGATCAACGTGACGCCATTGCCGTGAAGAATCGACGACACACCCTTCGCGCAGCCGGCCGGCACGTTGGGCACTGCTTTCCACGTCGCACCGTTGTCGTCGCTGGTTTGAATCTCGTCTTCGAGCGTGATGATGAAACGGCCGAGCCCGCTGCCGACACCCGGGATGAAGCCGATGCGGCGCACCGTCCACCCCGTCGAGGTGATGTCGGCGACCTTCGACCAGGTGCCCGTGCTGCCCTGCGCGGTCGAGACCCACGGCGCGTGATCGTTCGCCATGATGCGCCCGTTGCCGTACGCCATGCCCGCGAACGTGTGGCCCGGCAGAACGTCCGTCCAATGAATGCCGTCTTCGGTGCGGCGCACGACGCCCGGGTAGCCCCAGCCGTACGTTGCGAAGAAGTACCCATCGGCGGCCAGCATTCCGACCGACGACCACGGGTTGTGATCGCACTCGATGTTCTGCGCGGCCGACGTGTCCCAGCAGCGCGCCGTCTGATTCTCCGAGGTGTTCGCGATCCACGTGCGGCCGTCGTCGCACGACACCATCGTCCGGCCGAGCTTCCCGTGCGCGATGAAGACGGGCACCCGCCCCGAGCCTGCGTCTGGCGTTCCCGCATCGACGTACGGCTGACCTGAGTCGACCACCGGCTGGCCCGCATCGGGAATGCCCGCGTCGACCGTCACCGACGCATCAGGAACCGCAACCGGCCCTGCATCGCGAACAGCCGCCGTGCCCGCATCCGGCACCGGGTCCAGGCCTTTGGGATCCGTGGCGATTCCGAAGCAACCCGAGAGCAGCAAGACAGGAAGTAGGCGCACGGCAGTCTGAGCCACAGCCCCGACGAAACGGCTCACGCCCACCTTGCGGCACACGTGCACTCGAGTTCCCGCCTTTTCTTCCGCTGCCCGAGGCGTACTGTTCGCCGCGATGACGCGTGCCTTTCTCGTGCTGCCTTCGATCGCGCTGGTGGCGTGTACGGCCACCATCACCGAGCCGCCCGAGGTGAACGCGCAAAATCCGATCGCCACCGAGCCGAAGGTCTGCGCGCCGAAAGGAAAGCTCGCCGCGACGCCGATGATTCGTGTCAGCCGCGCGCAGATGGACAACCTCACCCACGACCTGCTGGGCACGGCTTTTCAGCCCTCGTCCATTCTTGCGGCCGATGAAAAAGAAGGTCCGTTCGCCGTCAACGCCGTCGCACCGATGAGCGTCGGCCTCGCCTCGCAGTACCAGTTCATCGCTGAAGCGATTGGTGACGAGGTGGAGGCGCGGCCGCTGGCGTTCGCTCCGTGTGCAGTGCCGGCGACGCAGGGCCGCGCGTGTGCAGAGAAGCTGGTGCGCGACTTCGGACGGCGCACGTATCGCCGGCCGTTGACCGCCGACGAGTCGCAGCGCTGGCTTTCGCTTTACGAGAAGGAAGCGCTCGCAGCCGGCTACGCGGGCGGCGTGCGCGCAGTCGTCGAAGGCATGCTGCAGTCGCCCAACTTCCTCTACCGCATCGAGCCGATTCTCACCGGCGCGGATCCGTCGACGAAAGAGCCGTGGCCGTTGGACGGTTATTCCCTGGCGACCCGGCTCGCATTCTTGATGTGGAACAGCGGGCCTGACGATGCGCTGCTGGATTCGGCCGGCGCGCTGACGGTCGAGTCGATGCCCAGCCAGGTCGACCGCATGCTCGAGGATCCACGCGCGCTGCAGTCGATGAAGGCGTTCACCGAAGGCTGGGCCGGCATCGAGTCGCTGGAACAGGCGGCGTCGAGCGCCGGCCGGCTCGGAGGGCTCGACCCGAAGCTCGTGCCGATGATGCACGACGACACGGTCGGCTTCGTCGACGGAGTCTTGCGCAAAGGCGACGGCCGCCTCGCGACGCTGTTCACCTCGACCACGACGCCGGCAAGCCCCGAGCTGGCGACCCAGATTTACGGAGTCCCCACTGCAGACGGGTCGCGCGGCGTCGTTCAGCTGCCGTCGACGCGTTCGGGCATCTTGAGCAACGCGAGCGTGCTGTTCGCGCACGCCCATTCCGAGCAGACGTCGCCGGTGCTTCGCGGCCGCTGGCTTCGCGAGAACATTCTCTGCCAGCCGATTCCAGATCCGCCGCCGACGGTCGTGGCAGTGCCGGCTCCGCCTGTGCCGGGGCAGACGACGCGCCAGCGCAACGAAGCGCACCGGGCCGACGTCACGTGCGCGGCATGTCACCGGATGCTCGACGACGTGGGCTTCGGCTTCGAGTCCTTCGACCAGTTCGGCCGCCACCGCACGCTCGATCAGGATCAACCGATCGACGATTCCGGAAAGCTGGTCGCGACGGACATCGATGGCGAATTTCGCGGTGTCACCGGCCTTGGCCGCAAGCTCGCGCGCAGCAACCTCGCGGCCACCTGCTTCGCACGCCAGTGGTACCGATACGGCCTCGGCCACGACACCAGCCCCGCTGACGTGTGCACGCTCGAGAAGATGGCGACCGCGGTCACCACGGGCGACGGCTTCCGCGAAGCCCTGCACGTGCTGGTGCAGACCGACGCCTTCCTGCAGCGGAGCAGCCCATGACTTCCATGCTCTGGTCCCGCCGCGATCTCGGCAAGCTCGCCGGCACCGGCTTTCTCGCCGCGGCGCTTCGTTCGTTTCAAGCCCAGGCGCAGACGCAGACCATTCCGAAGCGCATCGTCCTCTTCTTCACGCCGCACGGAACGGTGTGGGATCGCTGGCGCCCCGCGGGCACGCCGACGCCGACGCAGTTCAACCTGCCCTACATTCTCGAGCCGCTGCAGGCCTTCAAGTCGAAGATCTCGCTGGTCGATGGCGTGGGGTTGCCGCCCGATGGGCCAGGCGCTCCGCACACGCGGGGGCCGGCGGTGTTGTTCACGGGCTCGCCGTTGGCGAATGACGGCACGTTTCAGCGCTCGGACTGCTCGGGCGGTTGCTCGTTCGGGTGGAACACGTACCGTTCGGTCGACCAGGAAATCGCGAACCGGCTGGGCACCGCGACGCCGTACAAGTCGCTGGAGTTCGGCGTCAGCTCGGGCGGCGGTTTTCCGGGCTCGCACATTTCTTACGCAGGCCCGGGTGCGCCGAACCCGCCGCGGCAGGATCCCTACGTCGCGTTTCAGCAGCTGTTCTCGAGCCAGATCGGCACCGTCGCCGCGAAGCAGCGCAAGCTCGCGCGCCGCCTGAACGTGCTCGACGCGATCAACGGCGATCTGCAATCGGTGAAGGGCCGGGTCAGCACGTCCGACAAGCTGCGCCTGGACGCGCACGTGTCGTCGCTGTCGCAGATTCAGCACGCGCTGCAAACGGCGCAGGGCAGCTGTACCTTGCCTGCAACGCCCGACCACAAGACCCCCAACGATCCGATGTGGCGGCCGTGGGCGATGGATCGTCAGATTGAATTGCTCGCAAGCTCGCTGGCGTGCGGCCTCACCCGCGTCGGCAGCCTGATGTTCCGACCGGGCGAAAACGATGGCGGCGCGCAGGGCATCTACGACTGGCTCGGGCAGACGAGCGAGCACCACCTGGCGACGCACGACTCGGGGGTGCCGGCGCAGAACCAGCTGGCTGACATCTACCGCTGGTACGCCGGCCGCTTCGCCTACCTGCTGCAAAAGCTCGACAGCTTCACGGAAGACGAAGGCACGCTGCTCGACCACACGCTCGTCATCTGGGGCAGCGAGCTCGGCGATGGCCGCACGCACGACATCACCAACGTCCCGTTCATCGTCGCGGGCGGGGGCCGTCGCGGCGTCACGGGCGGCCGTTACCTGCGCTACCCGGCGGGCACGTTGAACCAGCGGCTTCTCGTCAGCGCGTGCCACTACATGGGCTTCACCGACGTGAACACCTACGGCACCGTCGACAAGGGCAGCGGCAAGCTCAACGGGCTGCTCTGAGCAGACGCGGCAGGCCGCCGCAAAGGTGGGGGCTCCTCGCGCCGGGGTCGTACTAGGTTCCCGCGCCCATGCTGACCACTGCGCTGGTGATGTTCCTCGCGTCCGCTGATGTGCAGCCTGCCTTCCTTCCCAGTCACGCACCGCGGACCATTCGTCTCGTCGGGCTCGGCGAGCGCGCGCCCGGCGCGTACCGGGGCTGGACGTCGGAACAGCTGCTCTACGAGCACGACCGCCTCGATGATCTTCGGCCGGGAATCGCGCTGCCCGTGGTCGCGCTGATGGTCGGCCTGTCGGGCATCATCGCGTCGCTCGTCGGCTACGCGATAGCTGTAGGAACCTTTCGCGGCCCGAGCACCGAAGCGAACATCATCTTTGGCATCGGCAGCACCGTGAGCCTGGGGTTGACCGCGTTCGGCATCATTCAGATCGCGCGCGGCGCGGAAGAACGGAAGATTCTCGGCCGCCAGATGGAAAAGCTGCAGCGCATGGCCGACGGGATGGAACGGGACGAAAGGCTGCTCGACCTGTGGGAACAGCGAATGGGCCCGAACGTGCCGCCGCCGATTGGGCCGGACCCGGTGGGGCCGATGCCGCCTTTGTCGGCGCCGCCCATCGTCCCGTCGCCGCCCATCTCGATGGTGCTGCCGCTGGTTTCCGGCACGTTCTAAAAGCAGTGGCGACTTCGCGGATCCTGATTGGGCTCGCCCTCGTGGCGGCGGTCATCACAGGAGTCGTTCTTTCCCTGCGCTCGGCGCCGAAGGTCGAGGCGCTGTTCGCTGCGCCGGCGTTCGACTACCCGGATCAGCATGGGCAGCGTGTCACCCACGATGGCCTCAAAGGAAAAGTCTGGGTCGCGAATTTTGTCTTCACCCAGTGCCGCACCATCTGCCCGCTGCTCACGGCGAAGATGGTGCAGCTGCAGCGGCAGCTGGAAGGGGTCGACGCGCGGTTCATTTCCTTCTCGGTGGACCCCGCGCACGACACGCCCGAGGTGCTGGCGGCGTACGCCGAGAAGTGGCGGGCCCACGAGCCGCGGTGGCTGCTGCTGTCGACGGACGAGAAGACGCTGCCGGCTCTGGCCCGCAACTTCAAGGTGGTGGTGGCGAAGAATCCGCAGGCCGACGCGCTCGACCCGATCATTCACACACCGTCGTTTCTGCTGGTCGATGCAGAAGGCGGCGTGCGCGGCGTCTACGACAGCGACGAGCCCGATTCATTCGAGAAGCTGGCAAACGACGTGCGGAAGCTGGCGGACCAGAGCCCGGCCGTCGTTCCACTCGCAACCGATGGCGCGAGCCTCTACCACCAGCTGAACTGCCACACGTGCCACGAGAACCCGGGCCTGGCTCCCGCGCTGGGAGGCCTCGCCAACACGCGTCGGCCGCTCGAGCACGCGCAGTCGGCCGCCTTCGATGCAGCGTACGTGCGGGAATCGATTCTTCAGCCGAACGCGAAGCGGGTCGAAGGGTATCCGCTGCGAATGCCGACGTACGTGGGGCTGCTCGACGAGCCGCGGGTGCTGGCGTTGGTGAAGTGGATTCTCGAACGTCCGGGCGCAGGGGCAGCCGTGGCCGCAACGACGCAGCGCGACCCGGTGTGCGGCATGGACGTTCGCGCCGACGCCGATGCGATTTCGGCGACCGTCGACGGCGGCACCTTCTATTTCTGCTCGCAACACTGCCGCGACACGTTCGCCGGCAAGTAGCGAAAGGCGCGCGGGGGCGTTGTATGTGGGGCGGATGCGAACCCATGCCCTCGTGGTTGCCGTGCTGCTCAGCGCCTGCTCGCCTTCTGTCGTTCAATCGGTCGATGGCGGCAGCGGTGGGGGTGACGGTGCGGGCGGCGGCAGTTATCAAACGGGCTGCGGCGCTGGCGGTGGCGCAGGTGGCAGCGGCCCCGCGAACTACACCGGCTACCGCACGGCGGGTGGGCCCTTGTGCGGCAAGGACGCGAACAGCAACTTCGTCTTCTGCACCGGCGGCGATCTCTGCGTCGACGCGACCACCAGCGCATGCAGCCGGGGTGGCTTTGCGTACGACGGGTATCGCGAAGCAGGCGGCCCGCTCTGCGGAAAAGACAGCAACAGCAACTACGTGTTCTGCAAGTGCAGCGACCATTGCGAGGATGCCACGGCGATTCGGTGCGCGAAGGGCGGCTTCACCTACGACGCGTACCGGATGGCCGGCGGCGCGCTGTGCGGCAAAGACGCCAACAGCAACTACACGTTCTGCAACCCCAGCGACCATTGCGAGGATTCGACGGCGACTCGCTGCGCGAAAGGCGGCTTCACCTACGACGCGTACCGAATGGCAGGGGGCGCGCTGTGCGGGAAGGACGCCAACAGCAACTTCACGTTCTGCAACCCCAGCGACCATTGCGAGGATGCGACGGCGACGCGCTGCGCGAAGGGCGGAACGACGTACGACGCGTACCGCACCGCCGGCGGCCCGCTGTGCGGCAAAGACACCAACAGCAACTTCACGTTCTGCAAGGGCGGCGATGTCTGTGAAGACCCGGCGGCCATTCGCTGCGGAAAGGGCGGAGCCACGTACGGCGCCTATCGCACCGCCGGTGGAGCGGCCTGTGGCAAAGACGCCAACTCCAACAACGTGTTCTGCGAGCCGGGTCACAGCTGCGCGAGCGCAACCACAGCGACGTGCTCGAAATGAGCTATCAGCGCTGGCCATGGGCTCATTCGACGACTTCCGAAAGACGATGGATCCGCCCGTGACGCTGTGGTCGGCGGCGAAGGCGAACGACGTCGCCGCGCTCGAGAAGTTGGCCGCCGAGCCGGGTGTGAACCTCGACGCGCAGGATCCTCGTGGTTTCTCGCCGCTGATGCTCGCCGCCTACTCGGGTGCCGCCGACGCGGTCGCGTTCCTGCTGAGCAAGGGCGTGCATCCCGACAGCCGCGACAGTTCGGGAAACACCGTGCTGATGGGCGCCGCGTTCAAGGGTGACGGGGGAATCATGACGCAGCTGATCGCCGCAGGCGCCGACGTGAAGGCGACCAACCTCGGCGGGCAGGACGCGCGGGCTTTCGCCGAGATGTCGGGCCGGCCTGAAGTGCTCGCGCTGCTCTGAACTTTTCAACTCGCGCGGCGATCAGACGCAGCGCTTCGAGATGGTGTCGTAGGCGCGCTTCGCGGCCATGAAGTCTTCGGCCGAGCCGCCGCGATCGGGGTGGTGCAGCAGGGCCTTCTGCCGCCACGCGCGGCGGACTTCGGCGAGCGTCGCGCCGCGCGAGAGGCCGAGCACTGCGTACGGATCATTGCCTTTGCGCGTCGGTGGTTTCGGAAAGGGGTCGAGGCCGGCGAGCTTGCGCTTCCACGCACCGGCCCAGTGATCGTCGATGGGCGACAGCGGGCGGCCGGCCGCCTTCTCGGCGAGACTTTGGGCTTCTTCGCGGGTTTGGGCTCCGCCGCCCCACGCGTCCGGCGGGCGGAACGGCGAAGCGGTGGGTTCACCCGTCCACCACGCGCACCAGAGGTAGCGGCGGCGCTTCGTTCGAGCGAGGGCGAAGACGGCACGGGTCAGAGTCACGAAGCGCTAGGTTAACGCGATGGTCGAGACGCCCAGCTGTGCGCTGTGCCGGCGAACGGGTGAGGCGCGCGTCTTCGTCGGCGCCTACGCCTTCTGCAACGTCTGCCTGTCGAAAATCGGGCGGTTTCTGTGCGAGGGGCCGCTGCCGGCCGTCGAAGGAATCTGGCGCGCGCCGCCCCGCGAGCTCGCACGCCGCGCGCTGACCGACATCGTCAATGCGGAGGTCGCGAAGATTCGCCACGCGGTGCCCGAAACCCATCCGCGGCTCGAGTCGGCGATCGCCGGCTTCAAGGCAGACCTGTCACCCGCGCCACTGCAGCGAAATGAATCCGGCAATCCCCTCGCCCACCTGGATCTCGCCGTCACCTACGCGGCGATGGGCATGTCTGACGAGTCCCTGGCCGAAGCGGGCGCGGCCCTCAGCGCGAGCCAGCAGCTGGGCGAACGCGCGCACGAAGCTGCTGAAATCGTCCTCGGCCGCGGCGCGTTTCGCCTGACGGTGCCAGAGACCCTGGAAAACCTGCGCGCGCTGCTGTTCCCGGCGTAGGAACGTAAAGGTCTCAATCAATGTGGCCCAGCAGGCACCTTCTGCGGGGGATCGACGAGAATGCGTCCATGACTTCCGTCAATCGCGCCCACAGCACCCGCCGCACCGCGTCTGCTTCTCGCAAAGCCGAGTTGCCGTACAAGGGGATGGTTCGCCTGGCCAGGGCGCACGGCCTGACTGTCACTTCCACGACGGGCGGCAAGCACAACAAGGGTTCGCTTCACGGCCGCGGCCGCGCGATCGACGTCCGCACCCGCGGCGTCTCGTCCCGCAAGCTCACCGCCTTCATTCGCGACGCCAAGAAGCACGGGTACGAGGTGCATGACGAGCGCGTTCGCCCCCGCGGCCAGAAGGTCTGGAGCGGGCCGCACCTTCACATTCAGAAGCGCTAGCGAACGCTAGAAAACGACTTTCGGTTTCGGACGATGCAGGAAGTCGTCGTTGCCGGACGTCGTGCCGCGCGCGGCGATCGGCGTGCCATGCAGCGGCAGCGTCGGTTCCACTTCCGCGAGCTCGAAGTCCGTGTGGCCGACGTCGTAGTTGCCGCCAAGCCCGCGTCCTTGATCGTCGTACACGAGCACTTCCCACGCGCCGGACTCGCGGTACGCCTGCGCGAAGTACGTGCGGCCGGCTTGTTCGAAGCGGTGGCCTTTCGCGTCCGGCTCTTTCTCGATGGCGCGCGGCAGTGAGACCTCGAAGGGTCCGTTCTCGAGGCGGGCGATGGTGAAGTGTTTGTCGGCGAAGCGGCCGAGCTTCTGATCGCGCTCGACCTCTTGCGCGCCGGGAAGAAAAGTGGCGGTGCGTTCGACGAAATCGAGGTCGACGACTTCGGCGGCCGCGGCGTCGACGATGGTTCCGGTGATGAACGTCTCTTCGAGATCTTCTTCGTCGTGCGCATGGGTGCGCAGCAGCTCGAAGTACGGCACGCCTTCGACGACGAGCCTGCGCGCGTCGACCTTCAGCGCATCGGGGAATTGCCCAAGGTAGACGCGCACCTCGGGCGGCAACGCGGAGACGGCGACTTCCGATCGCTGAGCAGACAACAGGGCTGCGCGTTGAGGGCTGATCGTCATGCCGCGGAGTGTGGATCAGGCTTCACGCATGAGCCAGCCGCTCTTCGAGCTCGGCGATGCGGCGGCGCAGCGGCTGCGCGAACGCTTCAATCTGGTCGATGGTGTGTGGTGCCCGGCATCGACTGGAAGTTCTCCCGTGGCCGGGGTGCCCTGCGCCCCGCGTTCACGACCAACAACGCCGAGGTCGCCGTCGATCACGCCGTACGTGGGCACGGAATCGCGATGGTCCTCTCGTACCAGGCAGCCGCGCAGCTCGCGGCCGGAAAGCTCGAGGTGGTGCTCA
The DNA here is from genome assembly GCA_043753165.1 of Archangiaceae bacterium. Lineage (GTDB taxonomy): Bacteria > Myxococcota > Myxococcia > Myxococcales > Myxococcaceae > JAGSPQ01. The sequence continues at coordinate 10,539 of JAYUXE010000241.1, forward strand.
AGTCCGTCGAGCCCCCGGCCCGCCCGATTCAGCTCGTCTACGCCGCAGGCCGCGAGCCATCGACGAACGTGCGCACGTTCATCGACTTCTTTGCTCAGGCTTTGAGGCCCGGCAGCGGCCCATTGCAGTAGGCGGGGTTGCCGTACTTCGCGTCGGTGATGCCGTACGCCTGGCACAGAGACGTGTGCAGATCGTTCACGGACGCTCCGCCGCAGTCGATGACGCGGCCGGTGCGGAAGTGGCTCGAGACGTTCCCCATCATCACCCACATCAGCGTGTTGGCCGCGTGGCCGTTGCAGTCGCTGAACTCGGAGACCCAGAGCACGATGGTGTTGTCGAGCATCGTGGTGCCGTCGGATTCCTTGATCGATTGCAGGCGGCCCATCAGGTACGCGAACTGTTCGGCGTACCAGCGCGTGACGACCGCCTTCTTGCTGCCCGTTGGATCGCAGTTGCTGTTGTTGTGCGCCATGTCGTGCCCGAGCGTATTCACCCCGAGCCACGAGTACGCGCATTGATCATTCGAGTTGCCCCACTGCAGGCTCGCGACGCGCGTGACGTCGCACTGCAGCGCGGCCACCATGATGTCCATCTGCAGCTTGCCGACCTTCGGGTAGTTCGCTTCGGCGGCTGCGTCGTACGTCGCAGGCATCACCGGCGGCGTGCAGGTGCCAACGAAAGGAGGCGGAATCGTTGCGAGGCGCTTCTCGATGTCCCGCAGCGAGTCCTGGTACGAGTCGAGGCGATCGCGGTCGGCTCCACTCAGCTTCAATCGCAGCGCCGCCGTGTCCTGCAGCGAATGGTCGAGCGCGCTGCGCTTCAGGTCGACGGCCGCGGGCGGAGCAGGCGGCGCCGTCACGCCTTTCAGAATCTGATCGTACGCCGTCCACGGGCTCTGAATCGGGGACATCGGGTTGCTCGGCCCGCCCCAGATGACGCGCGCGTTGGTGTCGCCGTAGACGATGCGCACCGCGAGCTGAATCGACTTGCGCGGCGATGTGCCCTTGATGGCCGCTGCAATCTTCTGGTCCACCGACATGCCGCCGGCGTTCGAGACATCGACCATCTCGGTGCAGGTCAGCATGTGCGGGACGCCGCGGTGGTGACCGTCGCCACCCGGGCCGTGATCGCGCGACTTGAGGTCCAGGTTGTTGAGCACGGTCACGTACTGCTTGAACGGATCCAACGGCTGCAGCAGCGGGCCGAAGGAAGTGCCGCCGACTTGAGGGCGCATCGCTCCGGACCACATGCCTTCGGGCACGTGACAGACGATGAATCGCTTCGGCGGAGCCGTCGCCGCGAGCGCCTTCGAAGGAATCAGCGTCGAACCGCCGGCCGCTGCCAGACCGCCGAGCAGCACGCGTCGCGAAAAAGGAGTCATGGGGCCTGCCGGTAGTTGAGGAACGCGGTGGTTTGCGTGAGAGCGACCATCAGCTCGCGAAGGTCGCCGCCCGTTGCAGCGAACGCGCCCCGCAGCTCGACCTGCGCGCACGCGTCTTCGGCCTTCTCTGCGCGGGCGAGCGCGAATCGCAGCCACTGGGTGGTGACGCAGTCGCGCACTTCTTCGCTTTTCGCGAGCTGCGCTGCCAGCGCGGGGCCGCCCTGGAACTTGCCGTCGATGTCGCTTTTCGTGATTTCGCCCGTCGCGTCG
>JAYUXE010000242.1:0-2307 GCA_043753165.1 Archangiaceae bacterium
CCTTCAGCCGGCTCTCGAGCAGGAAAGGCATCACCTTCGCGAGCCCGGCGGCCTCTTCTTCTTCGTCGCTGAACGCCGCGAACTTCAAGCCCTTCACCAACGGCTCGCCGTTCGCGCCCTTCACGTTCACCAGGGCAGCTGGCCCGTGGCACACCGCCGAAATCACCTTGCCGTCGGCCCACGCCTTCGAGAGCAGCGCGGCCACGTTCGGGTCAGTCGACAGGTCCCACATCGTGCCGTGACCGCCGGCAACGAACACCGCGTCGTAGCCGGCCTTCACGTCAGAAACCCGCACGGTTGCGTTCAGTTTGGCAACCGCAGCGGCATCAGCCAAAAAAGCCTTCACGTCCGGCGATGGCTCCTTCTCGCTGCGGGGATCCACCGGCGCACGGCCACCCAACGGTGACGCAAGGGTCACCTCGGCGCCCGCCGCCTTGAACACGTTGTACGGAACAGCCAGCTCTTCGAGCCAGAAACCCGTCTTCTGGTCGGTGTTTCCCATCGTCGAATGGCTGGTCAACAGAATCAGAATCTTCAGCGTCATGTGCGAGTCCTTCGTCAGGCGGCCGACGAAAGCGTCGGCGGCAGGGCTCTTCTCGCGCCGCGGGCTTATGAACGCACGCTCATCTTTCTTCACATATTGTTGAGCAATGGACATCAATTACGAATTGCTCCGCACGTTCGTCGCGATTGGAAAAGCGAGGACGTTTGCAGAGGCTTCGATCGCCCGACGGGTCACCGCGTCGTCGGTGTCGCAACAGATGAAGGCGCTCGAAGGCCAGCTTGGAACCCGGCTGTTCGAGCGGGTGGGACGAAGAGCTCGGCTGACGGCCGAGGGCCGCCGCCTGCTCGAAGCGCTCAGCGCGCCTCTGGAGGATATCGAGCGGGCCCTGAACGCCACCAACGAAGCAGGTGGAACGCCCGCGGGGAAACTGAAGGTCGGCTCGCCGCGCACCTTCGGCGCGCATTGGCTGCGACCTCGTCTTCCTGCGCTGCTGTCGTCTCTGCCCGGGCTCGAGCTCACCATCGAGTTCGACGTGCCTTCGGTGCTCGAGCGCCGCCTCGCCGATGGCCAACTGGACCTGGCGATTCTCAGCCGCCCGCCCGAGCTTCCCGGCATCGAAGGTCATCCCCTCTTTGTCGAAACTTTCGTCGCCGTCGGCAGGGCTCCCGCGGTCGACCCCCGCCGCTTGCCACGCACCGCCGACGACTTCTCGCGCCTGCGCTACCTCGTTTTCGATCGCGATCAAGCCATGCACTCGCAATGGTGGAAGGCGGGCTTCGGCCGTCGCACCCCGCTTCCGACGCAAATCGCCTGCGAGGTCGCGAGCCTCGACGAGCTACTGGCCCTTGCCGAACGCGGAGCCGGGGTCTGCGTGCTCCCCGATTTCTACGTCGCCGAGGCCCTGCGTCGCAGGCGCATCCGGAAGCTCGAACCCGAAGGTGGGCGGCCCGCTCGCAACACGCTGTTCCTGTCGTGGCGCACGCGGGCGGTTCCGACTGCAAGATTTCTCGCGGTTCGCGAGGCGCTGCAAGACCGCCGGCCCTAGCGGTTGCCCTTTGCATCGCCGCGCGCCGCCCGCTTCTCACCCACCGGGTTGATGCCGAAGCCGAACGGCATGCGCTGCAGCGACACCGGCAACTTTCCAGGCGTCCCCGTCTCGCCGAACAACGCCGCCGCTGCGGCCTCGGTGGCCGTCTCGCGGTAGCTGTAGACCGCCATCACCGTCGCGGCCTGCGGCATCTGCGCGCCCAGGTACGGCACGCCCATCACCACCGCGACCACCGGTTTTCCCGTCAGCGCGGCCATCGTCACGAGCTCCAGCTGCCGCGCGTTGATGACGCCGATCACGATCACGTCGGCGCCTTCCGCGAGCCGGCGGGTCTTCACTTTCAGACCGTTGCGATCTTTGTCGTCGGGCACCGACGGCACGACCAGCGTCTGCGCGGTCGGTACGCGCTTGAGAATCGAGGCGGCCAGCGAGGCTTCCGGGGTGATCACCGCAACGCGTTGGGAAGGGAGCAGCGGGAAGTGTTGATCCGCACGCAGCAGCGTCACCGCGCTACGCGCAATCTCGGCCGCGACGGCTTTGCCACTGCCGAGAGACGCGAGGCGCTGTTCCAGCGGAGGCAGCGCATCGAAGACGCCGCGGCGAATCTTGAGCTCGAGGATGCGGGTCACCGCCTCGTCGAGCCGCTGCGCGCTGAGCTCACCGTTTCGCGCCGCGGCCAGCAGCGCGGTGTGCACTTCGGCCTTCTTCTCAGCGCGCCACGGAATCAGCACCATGTCCGAGCCTGCGTTGATGG
>JAYUXE010000243.1:0-2302 GCA_043753165.1 Archangiaceae bacterium
CGCGAGGCGACGGCAGCGGCAGGGGGTGCCGCCGAGGCCTCGCAGAAGGCGACCGAGCAGGGTGAACGGCTCGGCTCTGTCGCGGCCCAGGCCGTCGAAGGCATTCTCGCCGGTGTTCAGGAAACGTCCGACGCCGCGCGAGTCATCAACCTCGCGACGCAGCAGCAGCGCACCGCGACCGAACAGGTCGTCGCCTCGATGGCCGAAATCGAAGACGTCACGCGGCAGACCACCCAGGCGTCGAAACAGGCGACGGGAGCCGCAGCCGAGCTCACCCAGCTTGCCGGCCGCCTCGCCGAGCTGATCAAGCGCTTCAAGGCCGACTGACGCGTGGATACGGAGTCGCTCAAGAAGTCGCTGCTGGCCAAGTTCGTCGAAGTGACGGGCGATCGGCTTCAGACGATTCAGCTCGGGGCCATCGACCTCGAGAAGGCAGACGCCGAGGCCGCGGCCGAAAGCGTCGCGCGCGAGCTCCACACGATGAAGGGCGAGGCCCGCATGCTCGGGCTCGCAGCGGTCGGGCAGCTCGCGCACGCCTGCGAAGATCTGCTCAAGGCGAACCGCGACCAGAAGGTCGACGCGCGCACCGCCACCGATTTGCTGCTGCGCGCGTGCGACGCAATCAGCGATCTGCTCGAAGAGCTCGAAACCGCAAAGACCGGATCCGATGGCTCGAACGCGATCGCCGCCAAACTTGCCGAGACTTCCGGGCAGGCCCTGCCACCACTGCAGCCCGTCAGACGCAAGCCGGCGCCCCCGAACCTGGATCTTCCGGGGCCTCCTCGGCCAACGCAGCCATCGCCGCGGCCGCCGCCGCCTTCTGCCCCCCTCGGGGAAGCGCGCCCGTCAACACCCGAGGCACGGCCTTCGGCTCCATTGCTGGACGAGCACGGCGAACGCCGCCCGGCCGACCGTTCGATTCGCGTCAACGTCGAGATCCTCGATGCGCTCGGCCTGCTCGCGGGCGACCTGCTCGTCGAGAGCGCCCGCAACCGGCTGCGCGCCGACGAGCTCACCGAATTGCTCGCCCGCTTCGCCCGCGTCGGCGACTCGCTGCTGCGCTTCCACCAGTCGCACATCGTCGACAAGGTCGCGCACGACGCGCTCGAACGGATGGAACGCGACCTTCACCTGCTTCGCGACGACACCTTTCGCTTCGTTCGCCATCACGTCGACGGCGTGAACACGCTGCACGGCAATCTCTCGCAGCTGGCCGACAACGTGGCCGAGGCCCGGCTGGTGCCGCTGTCGACGGTCTTCGAGGCGTTTCCGCGCGCGGTTCGCGAAATCGGAATCTCGCAGGGCAAACAGGTCGACCTGGTGATCGAGAAGACGCAGGTGGGCGTCGATCGGTCGATGGTCAGTGATGTGCGCGACGCCCTGGTGCACCTGCTTCGCAATGCGGTCGATCACGGCTTAGAGGCGGTCGACTACCGGCAGACGATGGGCAAGACGGACGTCGGCCGCATTCAGATTCGGGCGCGCGCCGACGGCGACATGCTGCACATCGAGGTCGAAGACGATGGCCGCGGCATGGACCCCGAGCACCTTCGACGCGTCGCCGTCGCACGGAAGCTGCTGACCCAACCGCAGGCCACGGCGCTGACCGAACGCGAAGCGATCGAGCTCATCTTCCGGCCCGGCTTTTCGACCCGCGACGAGGTCAGCGAGCTGTCGGGCCGCGGCGTCGGCATGGACGTCGTGAAGCGCAAGGTCGAGGCCTTGAGCGGCTCGGTTTCCGTCGCCAGCCGCGTCGGCCGCGGCACCACCATTGGCCTTCGCCTGCCTCAATCGCTGGCGTTGATGCGGGTGCTGCTCGTGCGCCTGGGCGACGACGTCTACGGCGTGCCCGCGGCGGAAGTCGAAGCCGTCGCGCGCTTCAAGCCGGAAGATCGCATGGAGGTCTTCGGTACGGTCGCGGTCATGCACCGCAACCGGCCCACTTCTCTCGTCGCGCTCGGCCCGCTGCTCGCGCTCAATGGGGGTCCCCGGTTCGATCGTCCGCCCGCGGTCGTGGTGCGGCATGGCGAGGAACGCGCGGCGCTGGTCGTCGACGGGCTGATCGACGAACGCGAAGTCGCGGTGAAGCCATGCGGTGGCGAGTTCTTGAAGGGCGCCCCGTTCATCGCCGGCACCGCGGCCCTGGAAGACGGGCGCATCGCGGTGCTGCTGCACGTGCCCGACATCATGGCCGAGGTGCGGCGCATGTCGCGGCCCGTCGTCGAGCCCACGAGCAGCAAGCGGCTTCGGGTGTTGCTCGTCGACGACTCGCCGATCGCGCGCGCGACCGAGAGTGCATTGG
>JAYUXE010000244.1:0-2299 GCA_043753165.1 Archangiaceae bacterium
ACCCCGACGCCGGCTGCTAGTCGTTAACGCCTGAAACGACAAAGGCCTCCGGTGCTCAGGCATCGGGGGCCTTTTTCTTTTGGCGGGACTAGATCTTGCCCGAGCCCTTGAGCATGCCGTGAATGGACTCGATCGCTTTGACGGGCGCGAACCAGCCGCGGCGGGTGCCTTCGTTGAAGCGGATGCAGTCGGGGGGTATGCCGGGAGCAGCGAACATCGCCCTCGCGGCGTCAGGCGTCAGCGTGAGCGCGACGGGGGCTCCATCAACGCCGAAGTACGGGCTCGCGGGAATCGAGCCCCCGTCGGGATTCATGCTGGGCACGTTGAAATTGATGAGCGTCGGCCCCGCGTCGTCTGCCGAGCCCGCGTCGGTAGCCTCCGGCTGTGACCGCGAGAGCGCGTAGCCGCGCAGCATGCCCAGGTCGGTGTAGACGAGCACGCAGCGCTCACCAGCGACGGTCTCGATGGAAGGGCGCCCTTCCGCCAGGGTCTGTTGGGTGGCGACGAGGTGCCATTGGGGCAGCTTGAAGAGTTCCTTCCACAGCTTCTCGAGGGCATTGCGGTCTTTGGAGCCGTCTTCCGGGTAGGCCTTCTCAGCGAGCTGGCGGAAATCGGCCGGGCCAGAGGGGCAGGCCATGAGGGTCGCGCACAGTACAAGAGGAAGGACTTGGGCTTTCATGCCGATGCGCCTACTAAAGGTTCGAAAGTCATGCTTCCTAAACTTCACCGGCTCCGAGTCGTGGTCATCGCGCTGCTCGCGCTCACGGGGTGCGGCCTGTCGCCGTCGCCCCAGACGCAGGAATGCAGGGACTACCTTGCCTGCTACCAGAAGATTGGCGGCACGGGCGACGCCGGGGCCTACGAGTCCACAGGCTCGTGTTGGACGACGAACTCGCCGATGGCGCAGTCGTGCACGGCCGCGTGCGTGTCGACGCTGAGGACGTTGAAGCTGGTGTTCCCGGACGCGGGCTGTTGACCCGCTTCGCGGTTCGGGGCGAGGCTTCGACGCGATGAAGAAACTTGCAGCAGTGGTGGTGGTGGCGGCGGCGCTCGTGGGTTGCACGGGTGGCGGCAACACGACGGCGGCGTGCGACCGATACCTCGGCTGCGTCGTCGCGCTGGGTGGAAGCACGGCATCGCTGGATTCGACGTACGGACCCAACGGAAAGTGCTGGGAAGATCCGGCTGAAGCAGAGAAGTGTTCGAAGTACTGCAAGTCGGCGGTGGCGGCTTTCCCGAGCGATGCGGGCTGCTGATGCGGTTCGGCGGGTGCTGCTGACGATCTTTCTGACGGGCTGCGGCGTCGACCCGGCGGCGCAGTGCCACAAGACGGCAGCAGCGACGTGCAAGAAGCTGTTCGAGTGCTGGGTGACGGCCCCTGAGCAGGCGAAGTTGATGCTCGGCACCAGCGCGGAAGAGTGCACGACCCAGTCGCAGGCGCGGTGTGACGCGGCGACGTGCGAGTGGAACGTGACGGTGGGTCGGCAGTGCGCGACCGAGTTCGCGGCGCTGGCGTGCAATGACGTGAGGGCTGGGGTCACTCCGAAGAGTTGCCTGAACACCTGCAAGTGACTTTCGCGTATACGAGCGGCTCCAAAAGGGAGGCTGCACCATGGCGTTTCGCATTGCGGTGATGGCGTTGGTCGTTGGGCTGGTCGGCTGTGGCGGTGGAGACCCGTGCACGAAGTCGAGCCCGTGTCCGAACGACGTGAAGAAGACGCCGTCGGAGATTCAAACCTGCCAGTCGACGCTGGACGCGAACAAGAACGCACCCTGCTACCAGCTGGTGATCAGCTACAGCACCTGCATCACCGACAGCACCGTGTGCAGCAGCGGCGGAACCACCGACGTCGTCTTGACGACGACGAAGGCCGAGAACAACTGCAAGTCGCAGAAGGATGCGGCGCTGACCTGCTGCGGGTCGAACCCCACGTCCAGCGTCTGCAACTGACTTACGGCATCTCGGTGTGACCCTGCCGGCGCAGGAAGGTCGGGATGTCGAACTGATCTTCGTCGAGCGGCAGGCTGGCATCGCGCGTGTGGGCGATGCGCGGGCTCTGAAGCTTGTGTTCGGCTGAGAGCGTGCGCGAGCCCGCTTTCGCCGGGACGAGGGTGGCGAGCTCTTCGCGGGGAACCAGGGTCGCGGCAGGCGGAGGCGGCAGCGGCGCGGACACCGTGACGGTGACGGCCGGGGCCGACGGAGCGGGCACCGAACGGTACGACATCGGCACCTGCACCTGCACCGGGCGTTCGGCGGCGATGATCGGGCGGCGCGGCTGCGTCGCGGCCGGCGAGAAGC
>JAYUXE010000245.1:0-5553 GCA_043753165.1 Archangiaceae bacterium
GGCTTCGCCTGCGGAAGTCTCGGGCCATGGTCACGAGCACTGCCTTGCCACCGCCGCGCGCCGTGAAGAGCTCGGAGTACCCCCCGCGGTCGGCGTCGCAATTTCGGCGCCGGTGGCTCGCTTCATTGCCTCTGCCTTCGAAGTCGTCGTCACGGAATCGCCGGTCGCGTTGCTGCGGCTGGCTCCGAAAGCCTCGCCCCCGGTCTGAACGGGTCGCAGTCTTCTCGTGCCGCCTGAACAGGGCGTGCATGGCGATTCGTCTCGTTCCCCCCCGGTCTTCCCCCAACATGCGTTTTGCGAACCGCTTCACCCCTGCGCTGCTCGCAGGCCTCTGTCTTTGCAACATCGCCGCAGCGCAAGAGGCCGACGCCGGCCTCTCGCCCTCTGACGAGCAGCTGCTGAAGGAGATCGAAGCGTCCACCGCGGCGCCGGCGCCGGCGCCGGTGCCAGCGCCTGCGGCTGCGACCTCGCCCGCGACTTTCTTCAGCAACCTCTTCAACCCCGCGATGTCGGTGAACGGCCTGCTGCTCGGCTCATTCACCAGCCTCGAGAACCCGCTGCCCGAACAGGTGCACACCGGCGTGCGGCTTCAAGAGGTCGAGCTGCAGGTGACCGCCAACGTCGACCCGTACCTGAGCGCGAACATCATCCTCGCGGTGCCCGACGGGGAAGGCATCGGGGTCGAAGAAGGAATTCTCGCGCTCACCGCCCGGCCATATGGGCTGGCGATTCGGGGCGGAAAGATGAAGGTGCCGTTCGGCCGCGAGAACCTGCTGCACACGCACGCGCTGCCGTTCGTCGACAAATCGCTGATTGGCAACGCGGTGTTCGGTGACGAAGGCCTCAACGAAATCGGCGCCGAGGCGAGCTACCTGGTTCCGGTACCCTGGTACCTGCTGCTCACGGTCGCGGGGCTGGGTGGCGACAACGCTGTCGCGTTTCATTCACCCAACGGCCGCGATTTTCTCGGCTTCGCGGGCCTCAAGAACGTCTTCGATGTCACCGACGACGCGACCCTCGAAGCCGGAATGTCCTACGCCATCGGCAACAACTCCGACCGCCTCACCTCGCAGGTCTTCGGCGGCCACCTCGTCATGAAGTGGAAGCCCAACGACGCGGCGACGACGCACTCGGCCGTGGTCGCGATCGAAGCGCTGTACTCCCGCGTGCCGAAGCCCAACACGCCGCGCGGCAGACAGACCGACCAGTACGGCTTCTACGCCTTCGCGCAGTACCAGCTGTTTCAGCGTTGGTACCTGGGCGGCCGATTCGATTTTCTCCAGCCCGTAGGAACAACCACGCCCGTCGACCTGCGGCAGTCGGCGATCCTGGTCTTCGCGCCCACTGAGTTCTCGGCGATTCGTCTGCAGGGAAACGTCACCGAGCCCGGCGCCGGCGGCGACCCGATCGTCGAAGCCCACCTTCAAATCAACTTCACCCTCGGCGCCCACCCGGCGCATGCGTACTGAGACCCCGATGAAACTTCTTTCTGCCGTGCTGCTGCTCGCTTCCACCGCCGCGCTCGCGAAGGTCAACGTCGTCACCACCACGCAAGACTCGGCGGCCATCACGCGCGCGATCGGTGGAGACCGCGTCAACGTGAAGGCGCTGGCGAAGGGCTTTCAGGATCCGCACTTCGTCGACGCAAAGCCGACCTTCATGGTCGACCTCAACCGCGCCGACCTGTTCATCGTCATCGGGCTCGAGCTCGAGATTGGGTACGCCCCATCGCTGGTCAGCGGGGCGCACAACGACAAGATCGCTCCGGGTCAGCCCGGCTACCTCGACCTCTCGCCGCTGATTTCCCCCCTCGAAGTCGTCGGCGTCGCAGACCGCGGGCAGGGCGACATTCACCCTGCAGGCAACCCGCACTACTGGCTCGACCCCGAGAACGGGCGGCTGATGGCGCGCGGCATCGCGGCCCGGCTCTCGCAACTCGAGCCCGAAGGCAAAGCGCAGTTCGCCGCCAACCTCGCCACGTTCGAGAAGACGCTGACCGAGAAGGAAGCCGAATGGGCAAAGAAGCTCGGCAAGCTCTCGGGTCAGCCGATCATCACGTACCACAAATCGTGGACCTATTTTGCCGCGCGCTACAAGCTCGATGTCCAGGGTTTCGTCGAGCCGAAGCCCGGCATTCCGCCCACGCCCGGCCACACGCTCGAGCTCATCAAGCTCGTCCAGGCGAAGGGCATCAAGATCATCTTGATGGAAGTCTTCTACGACAAGCGCTTCCCCGAGCTCATCGCCGCGAAGAGCGGAGCGAAGCTCGTCGCCGTCCCCAACTCCGTCGGCGGCACGGACAAGGTGACCACCTACTTCGAGCTCTTCGACGCCATCGCGGACGCGATCGAAGCGGCCACGCGATGAGCCTCGAGCTGCAGATTCTGCTGCCGGCGTTTCTCGCCTGCCTCGTGTTGACGGGGTTCTTGAGCTACCTCGGACTTCACGTGCTCGCGCGCGGCGTCATCTTCGTCGACATCGCGTTGGCGCAGATTGCAGCGCTGGGCACGGCGGTCGCTTCATTGCGCGGCATCGAGCCCCGCACCACCGAATCGTGGCTGTGGTCGCTGGGGTTCACCTTCGTCGGGGCAGGGCTCTTCGCACTGACGCGAGGCCTGCGCCGCCGGGTGCCGCAAGAAGCGTTCATCGGCATCACGTACGCCGTCGCCGCGGCGACCTCGATTCTCGTCGCCAATTCGCTGCCGCACGGCGATGAAGAAATCAAAGAGATCCTCGTCGGCAGCCTGCTGACCGTCTCGTACCGCGAGGTCGGGATGACCGCGCTCACCTTCCTCGTCCTCGGCGTCTTTCACTTCGCCCTTCGCAAGCGCTTCATTCACCTCTCGTTCGAGCACGACTCAGAAGCGCACGACACGTTCAAGGGCTCGATGTGGGATCTCGCGTTCTACATGTCATTCGGCGTCGTCATCGCCAGCAGCGTGCAGATCGCCGGCGTGCTGCTCGTCTTCTCGTTTCTCATCGTGCCCGCGGTGTTCTCGGCGCTGTTCACCCGCAAGCTCGGCTTGAGGCTCGTCATCGCCTACGCGCTCGGAGCCGTGGTTTCCGCCGTCGGTCTATTCTCGTCGTTCAAGTTCGACCTTCCGACGGGCGCCGCCGTCGTCGTTACCTTCGGCGCCGCGCTGCTCGTCGGCGCCATCATTCGCACCGTCGTGTCTGCGCGGAGCCCACGCGATTTGCCTCCGCAGCACCTTCAGAGTTAGGAGCCGAGCCGTGACCCCGCTTGCTTCGTTTCGCAGGGCAATGGGCTCAGCCTGCTGCTCGCCCAGGCGAGCGCGCTCGTTCACCTCGCCGTTGCGGAACACACGCTTTCTGCCCGAGGCCATCTCATCGAGGCGGTGGCGAAGGACGTCGCGGCGCCCGAAGGAATCAGCGCCGGCTCCCAACGGGTCGCTGGCTCGGAAGACGAGTGTCCCGTCTTCGAGGCCGCTCACGCCGCAGCAGAGCTGACCAACGCCGCAATGACCGCCGGGCACGACGCACCCCTTTTGTTGGCCGGTGGCAACGTTCGCCATGGCTTCGTTCGCAGTGCGTTGATCGACGCTTACAAAGCGTCCCCGCCTTCTCGCGTTTGAAACCCTGATGTCGGCCGGCGCTCGCGCGCCCGCTGCGCTGGTTTCATTCGTTCTCGAGGCCCTCTGTGTCGCCCTCATCTTGCGTTGTGCTGTTCACATGTCTCGTGGTTGCCCATGCGCCGCCCGCGCCGACCAAGTTTCGCCTCCTGAAGTCCTGACGCGGGTCGCCGCGCTGCCGCCAGCCAGAGCCCTCGCTCGGATTCAAGACCACGTCCTGCTCGAGTTCACGATTCTGATCGACGGAACCGTCAAGGACATTGCTGTCATCGAGTCGGCGGGTCTCGAGTGGGACGAAGCCGTTCTGGCTGCGCTTCAACAGTGGACCTTCAAGCCCGCACGACAGGGTGGGGTGGCGGTGCTGAGCCGCACGCAGCTGTCATTCGAAGTGAGAATCGCAGCTGTCGACGCCGGTACTGGAATGGACGCCGACGCCAACGCCGACGCTGGCGTCGAACAGACGCACCAGTTGGATTGGAGTCCCGGCGGGCCGTAGCCGGGAAGCTTGAAAAGAACGCGGCACTCACCCGGAGCACAGATGCAAGCAAATCTCAAATGCCTCACAGTGGCAGTTGTACTTGGAATGCAGTTGGCTTGTGGGGGCGAAGACGCTCCGCTTCGCTGGGACGAGATTGCGGCGCTCAAGTCCGTTGCGACCGGCGCAGGCCCGGCCAGCGTCGACGTGACCGAGGCCGACCTCGACGCGATCGACTTTCAGGCGCTGAAAGACGCCCAGGGCACCGCGCTGCCGATTCGGTAATGCGGCCGGGTGAAGACAGGCGAGACGACCGCGGGGACATTGAAGTTCGACCCCAAAGCAGTGCCGGTGAACCCTGCAGGTGGCGCGGCCGGCCTCAAGAACCTCTACGACTGCATGGTCTACAACCTGTCGACGTTCGGGCACTTGAACAACGACGGGCTCTGCTTCCCCGCGCGGAAACTACGCGTCGCCGAAGTAGGCGACCGCTTTTTCAGAACGCGATCGACAGCTCACCCCCCGGCGTGACGACGGCGCGCCGGGCCTTGTCGATCACCACGGCATCGACCGACACGAAGCCGTTGAGGCGCAGGCCGCGCAGGAACGTGCGGCTGCCCATCGCGCCCACTGCGAAGATGGCGCCCGGGGCCAGCAGGTCGCCCTGGGTGCCGGTGGTCCGCACCACGAAAGTCGGCCCCCACTGCGGCCCCAGCTCGGCGAACAGTGCGACGCGCCCGGTCGTGCGAGCGCCCACCATCGCGGCGAGCGCGGCCCGGTGAATGCTCGCGCCCCCCAAAGTCCCCGACGCAAACGTCCACTGGGCGCGCCCCGCACCGTAGAGCCAACCATCGCTGCGCCACGTCGCGCTGACTCCGGCCGCCACGCCAGCCGCCCCCAACGGCGCCCGCGAGACGGGGACGCCAATCGAAAGTCCGACGTTCAGCCACGCGCCGTCGAACCGACCCGGTGCCGTCGCGCTGAAGATGCCGTCCGTCTCGGCCGCAAACCGCAGGTCGGGCGCGTCGACGTTCGCCTGGTAGCCCTCATAGAAGTCGCGACCGAACGGAGTCGCGAAGAGTCCGCGCACATACCCTTCTTCCGCGCTGCCACGCTGGCCCACCTCTGCCTGCGCGAGCTCGAACGCGCCACCGGGCAGCTGGTCTGCGCTCACCCGCGCGTCACCCGATTGCGTGCGCAGCCAATAGGTGTCGCGAACCGGCAACGCGATCGCAACGCGCTCGCCTTGCTGTCGATTCACGTCGGCCAATCGAATGCCGTCGTCGTCGTCGATCGCCATCCTCGAGAACGCTGCGTCGGCCGGTACCTTCAACGTCGGGCCGTTGGGCGCGGGGCCGACCAGCACGCGATTGGCGTCGAGGGCCGGCGGCGAAGTCTTCAACTTCAGCCGGCCCCGCGCTCCCTTCACCCCTCGAATCGCAGACGCAATGAACGCATCGAGCTCGCTGTACGCGATTTCGCCGTCGC
>JAYUXE010000246.1:0-5546 GCA_043753165.1 Archangiaceae bacterium
GCCTCTCGCGCACCGAAACCTTCACGTCGTGGAAGCCGCGGTACCGGTAGAAGTTGGCCAGCTGCGCCGCGAGGCGTTCAGCCACCGTCGTGTCCAACAGCTCGCCGCCGTCCCACGCCAGCACGCGGCTCAACGATCTCGGAGCGAACGCAACATTGCCGCTGAACGCCAGGTCGACCCTCGGCCCCGCAGAGATCGGCAACACCACCACCCCGCCCTCTTCGATCTGCGCCGGGTCCACGCGCGCCCGATAGAAGTGCTCGACCCGCAATGTCTCTTTCAGGCGTTCGAGGCTCGACTCGATCGCGCCGACGTCAATCACCTGCCCCAGCGAAAGATCGAGCTCGCGCATCAGGCGAGGCAGCGGCAAGCCGGGATCCCCTGCGACCACCAGCGACTTGATGCGCGTCGGCAACCCTTCAGCGATGAAGAACCCGACGTCGACCCCCGCTTCGCCTTCCGTCTCTTCGACCTCGACCTTCACATCGCGGTAGCCGCGCCGCCGGTACAGCTGCACCACCGCCTCGCGCGCCTGAATGACGCGTTCTGCGTAGAACTCGGACTCGACGGACAGGCGTGTAGGCGCGAGCACTTCGGCATCGGTGAGCGCGAGGTTCCCTTCGACGAACAGGGTGCCAATCGTCTGCTTCGAACGAAGGTCGAACACGACCCGCAGCCCTTCGGGCGTGTCTTCAGCGAAGACTTCGACGTCCGCGAAGCGGCCCGTTTCCATCAGCCGTTCGATCGACCGCCGCACCGCGCGCGGAGACAACCGTTGGCCCTTTCGCACCAGCACCAGCCCCGGCGCTTCCTCGAGCAGCTTCGGATTTCCGCCGGCCTGCAGGCGCAGCTCGACCTGGTCGACCAGGACTTCGCCGCCTTCGGGCTCGGCCGGCGCCTGCGTGAGCAGGGCGGCGAGCAACAGGCTCACTCCCATTCGAAACGGAACTTCAAGTCGATGCCGGGGTTGCCGACGTTCGACTCCTGGCTCTGGTTGTCCCACTGCGCGCGGGCGGACACCTTGTCGTTGAACTTGTACTCGGCCTGCGCCTTCGTGCCGCGACCCGTGACGGGCTGGCTCACCCCGACCTTCAGCTTGTCGGTGAGCACCTTCGATTCCCAACTCACCGAGGGCTCGGCCTGGCCGGTGGCTTCGTTGAAGGTCGTCGACAGGTGCACGGCCTGGTCTTTGAGGCCGACGCTCTTCTTCAAGAACCGCTGCACTTCGCGCTCGAGACCGCTGGCCTGAAACAACGCCTCGGCGGCGAGACCGGCCCCGGCTTCGGCGGTGGCGCGTTCGCGTGAGGTGACGCCCAGGGTCAACAGCGAGATGATGTCGGCCTCGGGCAGCGCGGGCTCGGCGCTCAGCGACAACTTCGGATCATCCAGCTTCCCGAAACCCTTCACCTTCACCAGGTACTCGCGCACCTGCGACTGGGCGGTGAGATCGAACGTGGTGTCCTGCGCGCCGAACTGCACGAGGCCGCGGGAAATCGAGAAGGCCTGACCTCGGAAGAAGGCCTGCGAGCCTTCGGCCGTCTCGAGCGAGCCGAGCAGCACCGGCTTCACGTTCGTGCCGGCGAGCTTCAGCTTTCCGGTGAGGCGCGCGCGGGCGAGGTTGTTGTCGATGCGAATGTCGCCCTGCGTGCCGTCGAGGTTCACGTCGAAGCGCAGCCATTCCGTCTGCCGGTCGTCGGACGACGCCAGCCGCATCGACGTCTTGCTCAGCAGCGACTCGAGATCCAGGGGCTGGGTGTAGCGAAGCTTCAGCACGTCCAGCGATCCCGCGAGCTGAAACGAGGGCGGCCTGCCGAAGAAGATGAGAGAGCCGCTGACCGAGGTCGGAAAGTCGGGCCGTGGCTGCAGCGTCACCTCTTCCACGTCGATGCCGAGCTCGACCTGCTTCACCTCGAACCGTTCGAGCCGAATGTCGCCGCGTCCACGCACACGGCCGTCATTCAGAAAGCCTTCGAAGTCCGCCAGCAGCACGCGCGCTTCCGAGAACTCGACCTTGCCCGTCAGCGCGCGCACCGCCATCACCTGGTCGCGCACCTGGAACTTCGCGTCATGCACTTCGGCCGACCCGACCAGAGTCGGCCGCTTCACCGTGCCCGACAACAGCGCCGTGAAGTCGACCCGACCCGCGCTGCGTTCGAGCTGCGGCACGAACGATTCAAGCAGCCGAAGGTCAAGCGAGCCTCGCCCCTTCAGGTCGGCATTCACCGGCCCCCACGTGCCTTCGGCGTTCATCGCCGTGTTCGGCCCGCGCATCGAGAAGCTCGCCACTTCGAGCTTTCCTGCGTCCCACTTGAAGACCACGGGCGCGTCGTTGGTGGCGCCCAGCTCGCCGCGTTGAACCGAAACCGATGAGAGCTCGGCGACCAGGTGCGACGCATCGACGTCCTTCAGGTTGCCGCTTCCGGTAACGACGCCCTTGAGAGATGCGGTGAGCCCCTGCTTCACCGCCTGCGCGGGAATGAAGGCGCGCAGGTCGGCCATGTCGAGCACGACGCTGCCTTCCCATGGGTACGGCTCTTTCGTCTTCATCGCCAGCTGACCCGTGGCGCCGTCGAAGAACTTCCCTTTCACGGTGAGATCTTTGCCTTCGAGGTTCGCCGCGAGCTTCATCGCGCCCAGCGGGTGCTTGTTCCACGTCACCTGCGGAGCGGCGACGTCCGCCACCACCACCGGCACGTCCGTCGTTCCGGTCATCACCGCATCGATCGTCAGGGACCCCGCCAACCCATGGGCTGCTGCCATTTCGGCCCCGACGAATTCACCCAGCGAGCCACCTGTGAGCTTCGCCTTGAAGTCCAGCGGTCCCGAGAACAGCCAGCGGCCTTCGGCAGACAGGAGGCCGATCGCTCCGTTCAGCGTCGCCGGCTGCAGCGCCAGCGCGACCCCCTTCTCGAGCTTCAACGTGACGCGGCCGTCGCCGACGCCGCGCCCGTAGTACTTCGTGTTCGTGAGATCGAGCGCGATGGTGCCGTCGACCGCGGTGGCCGGGCCGTCGAAGCGCATCGAGCCGCTCGCCTCGCCAACCAGCACCTGCTGGAATGACGCGATTGACGGGTGAAGGTGCGCGATCAAATCGATCAAATCTTCCGTGCGGCCCTTCGGCACCGTCGCGTCGGCATTGATGAACAGCCCTTCGCGCCGAAACGAAAGATCCGCGTGGCCCTGAAAGCCGGTGCGTCCCTTCTGGCCGAACATGTTCGGGAAGCTCAAGACGCTGCGCGAGAACTTCAGCGGCCCCTGCACCACGCCGGCCGCGTAGCCGAACATCTCGAAGTCGCGCAGCGCCAGCTGGCCGTCAATCTTCACGTCCGAGTACGGGCCTGCAATCAGCACCGACGCCGTGCCCTGGCCCGCCCACGGAATTCCCGCAATCGAGCCGAAGTCGGCCAGCTGCAGCGAATCGCCCTGCGCGCGCACCTCGAGGCCCTTCGCTTGATCGAAGTTCAACGTCACCGACCCGTTCACCAGCGTCTCGCGCCCGGCTTGAAGCTGAATCGAGTTGAACTCGACGCGATCACCGTAGATGCCGAGCTTCAAATCGGCGTGGCCGTTCGCGAACGTCAGAATCGTCTGCCCCGCAGTCACCGGCGCATCCCACGCGCGCGCCGCCAACACGAACCGCCCGCCCTTCAAGTCGACATCGCCCGTCAGCTGCGGCTTCGGCGACAGGGTGCCCGTCAGCGTCGTGCGCAGGGTGGCTGGAAAGTCGACCCACGCCCCGGGCAGCCCGCACCGTTCGAGCACCCTGGCGAACTGCACGTCGTCCGTCTCGACGCGCGCCTTCACGGGGAACCCCTGCGTCAGCCTGAGCTCGCCACTCACCCGCACGGCTCCCTGCCCCACGCGCGCCGAGAATTCTTCGAGCTTCACGTCTTCGCCCGACCAACGCGCCTTTGCCGTGAAGTCACCCGGCCGGAACTGCGCGATGCGAATCTGGCTGCCTTGCACCTGGGCACTGACGGCGAGCGTGTCGGTTCGGCCGTTGATCAACATCCGTGTCCAGACGTGTCCTTCGGCTGGCTGCAGCAGCGGTTTGCCGGCGAGTCGCGTGATGCTCGCGATCGGGCTGAACACCTGCGCATTGATGGCCAGCACTGGAGCCGCATCGCACAGCGACTCGACTGTACCCGTGAGCGACAGCCGCGCCCCTTCGGCGCTCACCTCGGCCCGCGTCACCGACAGCTTCTCGTCGCCGACGTCCAGCTCGCCTTCGAGCATCGCCTTGCCGAGGCTCACGGTGCGCGTGCCGTCGACGCGAAGCTGGCCGCTGCGGATCACGGCCTGCAGCTCGACCGCATGCTTCCGCGACCGCCAGTCGAGCTCGAGGCCATCGAGCTGCAGCCGTCGCGACTGCGGCAGCAACAAGACGACCGCGCCTTCTCGAATTTGCAGGTGCTCGACCTTCACCCGCTTCAGAACGTCCAGCGGGCACGTGGCCGGCTTCTGCCCTTCGGCCGACGGTTTGCTGAGGTCCAACGTCACGCGCGGCCGCGTCAGGTCGAGGTTGTCGAGCGTGACGGACGACAGCAGCACGCTGCGAAGCGACACGTACGCCTCGTCGGCTTCGATCAACGGCTGCTGCGTCTGACGATCCGTCAGCGCGATGCCCCGAACGCGAACCCCTTGTTCCAGCGGGTCGATTTCGCAGCGGTCGATGCGCACATCGAAGGGAATCCGTTTCGGCAGCTCGGTGCGCAGCGTCTCGCAGGCCCAGACGGCCGCGCGTTCGGTGCGCAGGGCAAACACGCCCCCGACTGCGCCCAGCGCACCCAACAGAAGCGCTATTCGCCAGCGGCGAGACTTGGCCAAACACCACCTCGACTACCGTCTAAAGCTTGCCCAACCCTTCCAGGTAACGATCGATCTCGGCCAGATCGACTCCCGACTTCGCCGGTTTCGACGCCGAAGGCCGGGGAGCATTCACCTCGACGGCTGCAACCGGCGCCGGAGGCACGAGCACGGCCGACGCCGTCTGCGACGCGATCATCGGCGGAGCGGGAGGCGCAGCCACCGGCGCGGCAGGGGCCGGAGTGGCATGCAGCCCGGTCTCGAGGCCCAGGTTGTTGGCGATCTGCTCGACCAGCGCGCCGTCGATGTCGGGGGTGCGCGCGAGAAACGCTTCGAACAGCGCGTTGTCGCAGAGGGTGTTGATGACGCGCGGCGTGCCCCCGCTGCGGCGGTGAAGCACTTCGATGGCGTCGGGCGTGAAGGGCATGCGTGGGCAACCCGCCAGGCGCAGCCGGTGCTTCACGTACGCCTCGGTGGATTCCGAGGTGAAGGGCTCGAGCCGGTACCGCATCGCCACGCGCTGAGCCAGCGGGGCATCGAGCTTCAGGTTGCGTTCGATTTCCGGCAGGCCGAAGAACACGAAGCTGATCAACTTCCGTTCGGGCACTTCGAGGTTCAGCAGGCCACGGAACTCTTCCATCAGCTCGCGGGTCTCGAGCATCTGCGCTTCGTCGATCAGCACGACGGCCTTGCGGCCCTGCTCGTAGATCTGCAGCAGGCGCTGGTACAGCTGCGACAAC
>JAYUXE010000247.1:0-2294 GCA_043753165.1 Archangiaceae bacterium
GTCGAGCGCGAGCCGTTTTCTCAGAGCAGCGACGAGCCGCGGTTTCGCGCGCGGAGGCCGGCTCACCGCCTCGAGAAATGCGTCGCGATCGGCACCCCGAAGCTCGAGATGCTCGTGCTGTTCGAGGACTCGTTGTGCCCCCTGGTACGCCAGGTCGCCTGCTGCCAGCCCGGACACCGCAGCTGCGCGCTCGATGACCTTGCGTGCAGACGGCGACACCCGCAGCTCGAGCCGTTCGGTTTTGCGTTCTTTCTTCGCTGCGGTGGACATGGGCAAAATGTACGGCAAATAACCGTACAAACTCACATCACGCTCGGACCTAGACCAACAGCCCGAGCACGCTTTCCAACCAGTCCTGCACGGCGCGGGGTGGCTGGTTCAGGTTGTGATCGAGCGCATACGTGAACAGCGGCCCGGCAAATTCGCCCGCAGTCCGGTACCGAAGCTTCAGGTCGGGCGTCATCGCGCGCTGCATGACCAGCGCGAGGGGCTTGTCGACGTAATCGGGAATCACGAACTTCCCTGCGCGGATGGCGTTCATCACCTGCTGCTCGCCCTGGCCTTCTTTCAAGAACGGGTGATACCCGACGGTCAGCTCGTGGAGCATCACTCCGACAGACCAGATGTCGGACGCGGCGGTCAGCTTCTCTCCGCGCGTCTGCTCGGGAGAAAGGTACGAGAGCTTGCCGGCCGCGACGCCTTCGCCCGGGCCGATGTTCGCGACGCTGGACGTCGCCACGCCGAAGTCGCCCAGCTTCACTTCGCCCGTGCCCGAGAAGAAGACGTTTGCCGGGTTGACGTCCGAGTGGATGAGGTTGAGGGCCGCTCCGGAACGTGTCTTCGCCTGGTGGAAGTACGCCAGCGCGCGCAGCACCTCGAGCGTCACGTGCACGCCCATCGCCGTCGGAAATCCCTTCATCTGCTGGCGGTGCGAATCCATCACCGAGCGAAGGTCACCCCCGATGAGGAATTCCATCGCGATGTACGGGCGGCTGAATGCCTCACCGACCTCGAGCTTGTGGACGAGGTTCGGGTGCTGCAAGAGCCCCATCAGGTCGGCTTCGTCGTGAAACGTCGCCTCGTCCATGCCCTTTCGCATCAGCTTCAGCGCGACGTTGAGGTGCTCGCCCTTCTCGTCAATCGCCTCGGCGAGGAAGACTTCGGCCATGCCGCCGGCCCCCAACCGCGAACGGATGAGGTACTTGCCAAACCGCCGGGACGGGACCTCGACGGTCCGCGCCGACTCTGTGGAACCCGCACTCACCAGAAACTGAAGTTAAACCCAGTCGCCTGATAAAGTTCGAGCGTCTTGAGCAACACCCCCACGGGTATTCCACCGGGCACTCCACCCGGGTCAAAGCCCACCGACCAGCCTCCGCCGTCCGTCATCCCGGCGCCCAGGCCGTCGGGGCCGCGCGAGACGTCGCTGAGCAACCGGGTGCGCGAGCCGAAGAAGCTCGACGACGGCAATGAAAAGACGGTCGCGGGTGTGCGCATCGGCGACCTGCTGTCGGGCCGGTATCGCCTCGAGCAGAAAATCGGCGAAGGCGGCATGGGCTCCGTCTATCTCGCCACCGACCTCGAGCTCGATCGCAAGGTTGCGGTGAAGCTGCTGGCGAAGAACCTGGTCGGCGATGCCGAGGTCGTCGAACGGTTCGAACGCGAAGCGCGGCTGACCGCCAAGCTCGACCACCCGAACATCGTCCCCATCTACGACGTCGGCCGCACGGAAGAACGGCCCTTCATCGTGATGAAGAAGCTCGACGGCGACACGCTGGCCGGAATGCTGCGGCAGAAGGGCGGCCTGAAGGCGGACGAGACGCTGAAGCTGCTCAAGCAGCTGGCGGCGGGGCTCGACTACATCCACGGGCTCGGCTTCATCCACCGCGACGTGAAGGCGGGGAACATCTTCGTCGGCAATGACGGGCACGCGACGATTCTCGACTTCGGGATTCTGCGATCGCTGCGTGGGCACGAGTCGCTGACGCGCACGGGCGTGGTGATGGGCACGCCGCACTACATGGCGCCCGAGCAGGCGCTGGGCAGCAAGGACGTGGACCACCGCGTCGACCTGTACGCGCTGGCGGTCGTCATCTTCGAATGTCTGACGGGGACGCTGCCGTTCGAGGCGGACTCCGAGCTGCGGCTGATTCAAATGCAGGCGCACTCGCCGCCGCCCGATTTGCTGGATCGCGCCCCGTGGATCGCGAAGCCGATTGCCGAGGTGATGAAGAAGGCGCTGGCGAAGCGGGCCGATGAACGGTTCTCGTCGGGGGCGCAGCTGCTGGCCGCCC
>JAYUXE010000248.1:0-5541 GCA_043753165.1 Archangiaceae bacterium
GCGGAAGGGCGGGGCGCGATCGGAATCGGCTGCGCAGCCGTCAGCCTGGGCAGCGGGGCCGAAGGCACGGGCGGAATCGGCGCGACCGCGGTTGTCTCGGTGTCTTCCGGCTGCAGCTCGAGCTTCGTCCCGGGGGGCGCGAGGCTGCTGACGAGGTCGCGCAGCTGGCTGAGCGTCGGCGGATCCAGCTCGTCGAAGCGCACCCCCATGCCCGACCGCGCGGCGTCGCCCGAAGGCGTGCTCGACACGACGCGGCCGCGCACGCACACCGGAGTGGCCTTGCCTCCGCGCGGCAGCTCGATGGCCAGCCGTTCACCCACCGGCAGCGGCCACGAGGTGCGCAGGAAGACACCGCCCAGCGAGAGGTCGACCACCCAGCCATTGGCGGGGCCGATGCCGTGCGCGAGGAAGCAGCTGCGCATCTGGCGCGTCGACACCCGCGTGTAGCGGCGGCGGTTCAGCTTCGACGGAAAGGGAACCGCAGGCTGCAGGGAGCTCATGGCCCGCGCTGCGTACCAGAAATTCCCAGCGCTCGTCAGCAGCGCGCCGGTGACGCGGTGCGGCCGGGCCTCAGGGCGGAGGAGGCGCCTGCTTCTTGAGCCGCGGAGATCTCGATTTCGTCGCGACCCGCGGTGCGTCGGGCAGCTGCTGCACCAGCGTCAGGGCCGGCGCGAACAGGTCGCCTTGCTGCGCGACCCGCTCGAGCACCTGCGGCGCTTCGAACACCAGCGGCGCCTTGTCCTTGCTGCGCTCGCACTGCTCGATCTCTTCCCAGCTGATCGGCGTCGACACGGTCGGCCGTTCTCTGGCGCGCAGGCTGTAGACGCTGATGGTCGTCTTGTTGAAGTCGTTCTGGCTCCAGTCGATCAAGATCTTCCCGTCGCGGATGCTCTTCTTCATCTGCGAGACGAAGAGGTCGGGGTAGCGCGCTTCGAGATCCTCGGCGATCGCCCGCGACCAGCCCTTGGTGTCGACATACGTCGTCGGCGTGTTGAGCGGCACGTACAGCTGCATGCCCTTGTTGCCCGAGGTCTTCGCGATCGCCTGCAGCCCGGCCCTTCGAAACTCCTCGCGCAGCACCAGCGCGGCCTTGCAGCAGGTGACCAGGTCTGCCGGCGGGCCAGGGTCGAGGTCGAAGACCACCATCGACGGCCGCTCGAGATCCTGGCTGCGCGAGAGCGACGGGTGCAGCTCGAGCGCGGCGAGGTTGGCGACGTACACGAGCGTCGGCGTGTCGTCGCAGAGCACGAAGTTCAGGTGCTCGCCGCGCCCGTAGCCGTAGATGGGCACCGTGCGCACCCACTCGGGCCGTGACTTCGTCGCGTTCTTCTCGAAGAAGAACATGCCGTCGACGCCGTTGGGGTAGCGCTTGAGCGTCAGCGGGCGGTCTTTGAGGTGCGGCACCAGCACCGGAGCGATGCGCCGGTAGTAGTCGACGACCTGGCCCTTCGTGAACGCAGCGGCGGGGTAGAGGACCTTGCTCTGGTTCGACAGCGTGAGCGTGCGGCCTTCGACGTCCACCTCGATCGTCTCGCGCTTCTTCTTCTCGGCCATTGCCAACGACGCTACCGCTGCCTCGGGCTGGGGCGAGAAATCGGCCCGGCTTGATCTCGAACTGACCTTCTGTTCGGTCCCCGCGCGCATGGACCCGCTCTCGGCTGGGGCGCTGACCCCCGTCGCGGTCGGGCTTACGCTTGCACCATGGGTGAGGCGGCCAGACAAGTGCTCGAGCAAGCTCTCAGTCTCTCCGAGGCGGAGCGCGAGCAGATCGCACAGCAACTGCTCGAGAGCCTCGTTGACCCGTCGGTCGAGGCGGCCTGGACGGAAGACGTCGGCCCGAGCCCCGTTCGCTGTTCGAGCTGCTCCAACCGCTAAGCGACTTCGGCGAGGAAGTGCACGGCGACCCCCGCGTCGCGCTCCGCATACCAGGAGCGCACCTGCTCGAGATCAGCGACGGCCCTTCGCTCCAGTCGCACCCGCCTCGTCGGGATCCATCCTCGGACACGAGCAGATCGATGACCAGCGAGTTGCTCATCGTCGACCCGTCGCGCGGCACACGCCCATCGCCGTGGCGACCTCCACCACCGTCAGCAACGTCTCGGGCAGCGACTTCAGGCAGCGCAGTGAGGGGCGCGACGCCAACGGGAATACAGCGGGGATAAGGATTCCCTGTTTCTGTTCGCCCGGGCTGGCACGCCCTGCCAAGTCCGGTGATCGGCTTCGGGACCAGGGGGTCGCAGGTTCGAATCCTGTCTTCCCCGCTGGCACCAGCTCCGCTCACACTTCGCCAACTCTGATGGGCACAACGAAGACGCCGAGAACGATCTGTGGAACGTGCCCTTGCTCCTCGAACGCTGGTTTGCAGCGGTGGACACCTACGCCGAGGAGTACGCCTACTCCGATCTCTTCGAGTCGTACCTGCACCAGGGCACGATCCTGAACGTGGCGTACGCCGTCGTGCCGCACCTGGCCTCGCGCCTGGCTGAGCTCGATCCCGATCGGCGCATCGAGGTCATCGACGACATCTCGTCCGTGGAATCGGTTCGCCTCAAGCCTCCTGCGCAGCTCGAGCGCGTGATTGACGCCCGCTGCCACCAGCGCGAGCTTCGGGCTCACCCTTCGAATCGTCGCCAGGAAAGTTGCGCGCCCAGCCGAGCCCGAGGCGCACGTAGTCGCCCCCGTCGAACGTCATCACCATCAGAAGGGAGAGGACGTGCAGGACGCCGAAGAGGCCGCTTGCGATCAGCGCCGCGGGGTACCGCGGCCCCGAGCTGAGTTACTCAGCGACGGACGAAGGCGAGGAACTCGTCATAGTTGCGCAGGTAGTCCGCAGCTTCGTAGGGCTCCGAAGCGAGCACGAGCAGCATGGCGTCTGCGCTGTATTTGTACTGCACCGCCCACACCGCGGGAGGAATGTGGATTCCGATCGTTCTCGAATCCAGACGCACTTCCTGGCGGCGCTCTCCGTCATCGAACATCACGGAGCAGGCGCCCTTGAGGCAGATCAGGAACTGGTGGCAGGTGCGGTGGGCGTGCTCCCCGCGCACCTGCTCGCTCGGCACATCGAAGACGATGAAGTACCGCTTCGGGGCGAACGGCAGATCGGTCGGAAATTCGCCGACTGACAGGCTGCCCCGAATATCGGTGACCTGCTTGAGCCGGTGCAGGGTCACGCCCTTCACGTTCGTCTGCCGCAGCTTCTCGCCCGATTCGACCGGTGGCGGGAGCGTGGGGCCCTCGGGCGATTTCGAGTCGACGTAGCCCACGATGCGCGCCGGGTTTCCGACCACCACCGCGTTGGCGGGAATGTCGTTGGTCACCACCGCGCCTGCGCCGACCATTGCGTTCTGCCCGACCGAGACGCCCGGGAGGATCGTCGCGTTGGCGCCAATCGAAGCGCGCCGGCCGAGCGTCGTGAGCAGGAACTTCGCCGGGTACTCCTTGCTTCGTGGGCGCAGGTCGTTGGTGAACGTCGCGTTTGGGCCGATGAAGACGTCGTCGGCTACCCGCAGCCCGTCCCAGAGCTGAACGCCGCACTTGATCGTGACCCGGTCGCCGACGATCACGTCGTTCTCGATGAACGTCTGATCGCAGATGTTGCAGTCTTTTCCGATCACCGCGCCGGGGAGCACGTGGGCGAAAGCCCAAATCCGCGTCCCTGCCCCGATGGTCTTCGACTCACACAACGCCTGAGGGTGGATGAACACGTCGGTGGTCATTGCACCCGCTCCAGGTTGGTAGCGCCCTGTTCCTGCCAGGCCTCTTTCTGCATCACGATCGCCAACGGTCGCCGCTTGGTGTTCTCGAAAGTCCGCCACAGATACGAGCCGAGGATTCCCAGGCCGAAGGAATTCAGCGCTCCGAAAAAGACGAAGGTGATCACCGTCTGCGCGTAGCCGGGAACCGAGATCAGCCCCATCAGCTTCGCGATGAAGACCACCGTCCCCATCACGGTCGAGGTGATGAGTCCGAGCGCTCCGGCGAAGGTCAGTAGCCGAATCGGCACGTCCGAGAACGCGAAGATGCTGTCCATCAGGTACTTGAGCTTCCCGCTGAAGGTCCAGGCGCTCTTGCCCAGCTGCCTCGACTGGCGGGCGTAGCCAATCGCCTTTCGTCGAAATCCAATCCAGAACATCAGGCCCACGAGGGAGCTGTTCGATTCCGCCAACGCCAGCAGCTGATCGCGGAACACCCGGTTGCAGCCGAAGACGTCGACACCTCCCGGTGGAACTTCCTTCTGGACCAGATGGCGATAGAGCCACCAGAAGATCGAGGACGCCATGCGGCTCGGCAGCGGATCCGCCCGGCTCTCCCGCTGGCCAAAAACCACGTCGTACGGCTCGTTGGCCAGGCAATGGAAGAACTGGCGGACCAGCTCAGGCGGCTCCTGAAGGTCGGCCGCCATGACCGCGAAGTACTGGCCGCGCGCGACAGCCAGGCCCTCGCGAATGGCGCCGAAGGAGCCGAAGTTGCGAGACAACAACAGCAACTGCGACGCGAACGGGCTTCCCGGAAGGCTGTCTCTCAGCTGGGCGTAGCTGTCGTCTGGGCTGCCATCGACGACGAACACCGCCTCCAGCTCGCCCCCGAGAACCGTGTTGAGGGCAGCGACCGCCTTCAGCAGCGGCTGAATGTTGAGCGAGCTCTTGTAGACCGGCACCACGAGGGAAAAGCGGCTCATGGCTGCCAGGAGTTACATGCGTCGATGATCCGGCTCATCTCGGAATCGACGAGATACGCGTGAATGGGCACCGACACTTCCTGGTCTGCGAACCGGCGTGCGCGCACCAACGGGCCGATCACTTCGAACGGCACTCCAGCCAGCGCTTCCTGCTCGGGAACGAGCTTCGGGTAGTGAAAGCCGGTACCGACTCCCGCGGCGTCGCAGTGGGCTTTGAAGCGAGTGCGGTCTCCCTCGACCATCACAGGGAACAGGTGCCACACCGACTCGGAGCCGTTCGGCTGGGCGGGCAGGTGCAGCGCGGGATTGCGAATGCCCGCGCGAAGGGCAGAAGCGATCTGCTTGCGGCGCTCGGTGAACCGGGTCAGCCGCGGCAGCAGCGCGGTCCGCAAGATCGCCGCCTGGACTTCATCCAACCGGCTGTTCATCCCGAGGCGGGCGTGGACGTACTTCGCGGTTTGCCCGTAATCGCGCAGCGAGCGAACGACGTCGGCAAGCGCTTTGTCTGCACAGAGCACCGCACCACCGTCACCCATGCAGCCGAGGTTCTTGGTCGGATAGAAGCTGGTGGCCGCCGCGTCGCCCGTACTGCCGATCGCCTTGCCGTGGCTCTTCGCGCCAATCGCCTGGGCGCAGTCTTCGACGAGCTTCAACCCGTGCAACTTCTTCAAAGCGGCCAATCGCTCACAGTCCAGCGCGTGCCCGAATAGATGGACGGGCATGAAGAAGCGGATGTCGCTGTGACCCGCGAAGACTTCCGCACAGCGGTCGAGGTCGATGAGCCCGGACTCGTCCACATCGACGAACACCGGAACTCCGCCGGCACGAACGATCGCGAGCGTCGTAGCGAATGCAGTCAG
>JAYUXE010000249.1:0-5540 GCA_043753165.1 Archangiaceae bacterium
CCTCGCCGCCTCACCTGAGCTTGGCTTCGGGTTCACGAACGAGTCGGGCGATCGGGTCCTCTCGTTGGACGAAACGAACACCGCGTTCACGAAAGCGACGTGCGGTGGCGAGCCCTTCGCCGTGAAGTTCGAAGCGAATCAGCCTGAGGGTACGACGAGCACAGGCCGGCAGACCGCACGCAACTTCGCGCAGCTGGCGGGTGCGCGCTTCGAGGTGGTCGGGGGGAAGGCGTCTGCCGATGCGAGCTGCCTGCTCGGCACCGACGCGGCATTCGCGGGTCGAAAGTTCCTCCCCGTTCAGCAGATCAAGCACCACCCGTGCGACGCGAAAGCCGCCGCGATCGCTGCGAAGCTCGGCAAGCGGAAGGTCTTGTCGTGCGTGACGAATCTCTCGTTCGAGAAGGGTCGCGTGCACTTCGCCGAGTTCGCCCGGGTGGGCGCCGATGCGTTGGTCGGCGTGATCTTCGAGCCCGCTTCGGGTGCCGCTTCGATGCGATCCTTCCCTGCGAAGGTGGTCAAGGACTCACCCACCTGCTGGCGCGTCGACGACGGCTGCAAGTTCCCGCCGGGCAGCTACCGCGTCGCGGTCGCGTCTTCCGGCAAAGCCGGCTGGGAACTGTTCGCCCAGTGGGGCGGTGCCGAAAGCGAGAACATCGAGCTTCTTCGCGTGAAGGGCACGACCCTCACGCCGGCGATGACTTCGAGCCGCTACTGGTCGCCGGAGTAGGCCGTGCGGATTCTCTTCGTCGACAACCACGAGGTCTTCGCGCACCTGGCGACTCAGCAGTTCCTGGGCGGCCACGAGGTGAAGTGCGTGCCCACGCTCGAGCTGGCGCGCGCGGCGGGGCAAGACTTCGACGCCGTCCTCGTCGACTACGACCTCGACGACGGGACGGGTGACGCGTTCGTCGGCGAGCTCCTTGGCGCCGGCTTCGCAGGTCGCATCATCGCCACGTCGTCGCATGCGGCCGGCAACGCCGCATTGGTCGCGGCCGGCGCGCACGTCGCCTGTCCCAAGTCCCACTTCAGCGAGCTGCCGGGGCTGCTGCAAGCAGCTGACTGACGACGTCTTCCGCTGTGGCTTCGACGCCAACCGTGAGGAACCGGCACATGCCCGGCTGACGAGGCAGGCAGCTGAACCTGAGGCGGATCGCCGCGTGCGAGGCGCATTTCACCCCACTGATCGGTGCAGTCGCAGGGGACGAGCGCGGCACACGAGGTGCAGCCACTTGCCCGAAAACGCTTTAACTCACCCAAAGAGACCTCCATGGACGCCACGACCCTTCTCAGCGAGCAGCATCGCGAAGTCGAAGCCTTCTTCCGCAAGTACGAAAAAGCGACCTCGGACGAACAGAAGATCGCCATCTTCAACCTCATCGCCGACAACCTCGCGGCGCACTGCACGATTGAAGAGAAGCTGTTCTACCCGGCTGTCTACGTCGGCGACCTGAAGGAAAAGCTCAGCGAAGGCCTCGAAGAGCACCTCGCCGCCAAGCGTGTCATCGCGGACCTTTTGCAGATGAAGCCCAGCGACAAGCAGTACGACTCGAAGGTGAAAGTGCTCGAAGAACAGATCGAGCACCACGTCAAAGAAGAAGAGGAAGAGATGTTCCCGAAAGTTCGCGAGCTGATGCCCAAGCGTGAACGGGATGCGTTGGGAGAAGCAATGGAGGCGATGTTCAACCGGCTCATCGAGGGCCAGCCCCGAAAACGCGTCCCCGGCGAAACCGATCAAGCGCCCGCAATCAGCTGAACCGTGAGCTCAAATGAAAGCGCTCTGCTTCCACGGCCACGGCGACGTTCGCGTCGACACCGTGCCTGATCCGAAAATCGAGAGCCCAACCGACTGCATCGTCAAGATCACGTCGACTGGCATCTGCGGCTCTGACCTTCACCTCATCGACGGCTACGTGCCCACGATGGAGAAGGGCGACATCCTGGGCCACGAGCCAATGGGCGTCGTCGCCGAGATCGGATCTGCGGTGAAGAATCTAAAGGTTGGCGATCGCGTCGTGGTGCCGTTCACGATTTCGTGCGGAACCTGCTTCTTCTGCAAGAAGGGCTTGTTCGCCGCGTGCGACACGACCAACCCCAACGCGAAGATCGCCGAGAAGCTGATGGGCCACTCGCCCGCAGGCATGTTCGGGTTCTCGCACATGATGGGCGGCTACTCGGGTGGGCAGGCCGAGTTCCTGCGCGTCCCGCACGCCGACGTCGGGCCCTTGAAGATCGAATCGGATCTGCCAGACGCGAAGGTCCTCTTCCTGTCTGACATCTTCCCCACGGGGTGGATGGCCGCCGAGAACGCTGAGATCGAACCCGGCGACACGGTCGCAGTCTGGGGTTGCGGGCCCGTCGGCCAGATGGCCATCAAGAGCGCGTGGATGATGAAGGCGGGCAGGGTGATCGCGATCGACCGCGTCAAAGAACGCCTCGAGCTCGCCCGCTCGTACAACAAAGCCGAGGTGATCAACTTCGACGACGGCGACGTCTACGAGAAGCTGCAAGAGCTCACCAACGGCCGCGGCCCCGACCGTTGCATCGACGCCGTCGGCTGTGAGGCCCATGGCACCGGCAGCCTCGACGCCGTCATCGACAAGGCCAAGGCCGCCGTGATGCTCACCACCGATCGCATCCACTCGCTTCGCCAGGCGATCTTCTGCTGCCGCAAGGCAGGCACGATCTCGATGCCCGGCGCCTACGTCGGCTTGCCTGACAAGTTCCCTCTGGGCGCATTCATGAACAAGGGCCTCACGCTTAAGAGCGGGCAGACGCACATGCAGCGCTACATGAAGCCGCTGCTGAAGCGCATCGAGGCCGGTGAAATCGACCCCTCGTTCGTGATCACTCACGAGGTGTCGATGGAAGACGGCCCGGCCGCGTACATGAAGTTCCGCGGCAAGGAAGACGGCTGCATCAAGGTGGTCATCCACCCGTAGGCAGCCAAAGCCGCTTTCAGGTTTCGACTGAGCCGATCAACACGCCAGCGATCTTCCCATCGCTGGTCTTGCCCACGACCAGGCGCCCATAGAGCCCGTTGTCCGAGGCGACTTTTCCGTTGGCGTCCTTCGGGCCCACGTTGAAGACCTGGATGTCCGTCAAATTGGCCTTCATCAGCTGGTTGATCGACTTGAACGCAGCGGCCGCTTCCGGGCCTTCCTGGTTGTCGTTGGCGAGGTCGCTGATGAAGCTCTTGGCCTCTGCCGCCGAATAGGCTTCGACCGCGTAGTCGGCCGGAAAGTGAGCGTCGCTGTCGCCGAACAACTTCTTCAACGGCGCGCTGAGCGACGCCATCGCGTTTTCTGCCGTGACGCCGCCAGCGGGCAACTTCCCCGAGACGAACTGCGCGGCGTAGTCGCTTTCCGACATGAACAGCGCCTTGTCTGCGTACTTGTTGATCTCGGCACCCAGCTTCTTCGAGTCGAGGGTTTCACCCGTCTGCCCCGCACCCTTCAGCGTGCGCGCGAGGTCGACCGCGAGCTTGCCCGTCAGCGACATCTTCGAGATCTCGGACGGCGAAAGGCCGTTCGAGTTGAGGTCGTACTTCGCGATCATGTGCTCTTTCGCGTAGGCAACCGCCTTGCTCACGTCGTTCGGCGTCACCTGCGCGCCGGCCTTGAAGTCGCGGTTGTCGACGAACTTGAAAAAGATGTCGGCCAGCGCGCGCTGTTCTTTCGGGAGGCTGGTGAGCGCGGCCTTCATTTCGGCGCGGCTGGTGCGGCCATCGTTACCGCCGGCGGCGACGATGGCTTTTGCGACAGTAGAGAGAGCGGCGTTCACGTCGGCTTTGGCAATGCGGGGCATAGAGATTCCGTTTTGGGGTTGCGGGGGTGAAAAAGGGTTCAGGTGGCGTCCCAGCCGAGGTCGCGCTGCAGCGGCACCATCAGACGGGCCAGCGACTGCAACAACTCGAGCTCTCCGGTGGCGCTGATCTCTCCGGAGCCCGTGGCCTGCGCCACGTCGAGCGTGCCTTCGGTGAATGCGGCGAAGCCAGTGGGCGAAAACCGCAGCTCGAGCCCGGCGTCCTCGCTGGCCCCTTCACGAACGGGCGACTCCACGTCGGCAAAGGTGAGCGTCCACGCTTCGTCGCCGACCTCGAACGCGATCGCGCCCGTCATCGAGAGAAAATCGTCGAACCGCGAAATCACCAGCGCGGGCAGCGTGCGTTCGAACCAAACCTTCGCTGCGCTCATCTTCCAGGCCCCGGGTCCGCTGAGAGGTGAGAACCTCAAGCATTTCGCCCTGCCGTTCAAGTCACATCGGGGTCACTGCGCGTTCGGGGCTCCTGGCGTCCGCGGCGCGCTGGTGAACGGGCCTGTTCCGTCGGGAATTCGGCTGTAGCTCTGCCCGCTGGCGTGGCCATCGCTCGGGTAGAAGACGGTCGCCGCGATCCCATTCGTCCCGTTCAAAAGCCACAGCGACTCTCCCCGGGAATTGCTGACCCCGAAGGCGGCCCGCCAGCATTCGGCCGCGGATGAGCCGAGACAGTCAGCAGTCAGCCCGGTACCACCGTCGGCGATCTTCGTGAGCACCAACAAGCGCGTTCCCGCATCGACGAATGTGCCCGCAGCAAAGACCACCGCTTCTGCCGCTTTCGGCCCACCGTCGGTGTCGCTGTCTGACAGCGACCAGCCCGACAGATCCGCGGTCACCGGCCCCACGTTGAGCAACTCGACGTAGTCGCAGCCCTTTGCACAGACCTCGTTGATCACCATCATCGGGCTGCCCGCGTCGCCGGGGACTGCGGCCTGCCCGGCATCGATGGCGACTGCGGCGACCGTGCACGCATTCCAGACGCAACGCTGGCCATTGCCGCACACCGCGCACGCGTTGCCTTCAGCCCCGCAGGCGTCGACCACATTGCCAGGGCGGCACTCGCCGGACGCATCGCAGCACCCGGAAGCGCATTCGCACACCCGGGGACCACTGGAGCAAGACAACAGCAGCAGCAGCAGCGCGAGAGAACGAATCATGGCGGCGGCTCCGGGGTGCCCGACCTGGGCCATCGAACCCGCAGCGTCAGTCGAAGCTCGGTGAGATCCGAGCCGGGCAGGGCGTTGCGCGCCAGCGCCGACGGCAGCGCACGATGCAGCACCGCGAAAAGTTCCAGCGGTTCGGCAATGCGCACCCCCACCGAGCCCGTGACGTCGACGATGGAATTGTTGGCGGTGCCCGCGAGATCGCGATCGAGCCAATGCGCCCGCGCGCCCAGCAACAAGCGATCGAAGAGCGTCGCGCGCGCGTACACCTGCACCAACACGCCGCGCCGGCCTCCGTCGTCCGAGAAGCCCGCCAACCAGAAGGCGTTGGCACCGAGCCCGAGCCGCGGGCCGTCCCACCACAAGCCACCCCCGAAGCGATCTGCGCGCAGCGATGCCGTCCCCGTCGTTCCGTTTTGATACGCGACCAGCGCGGCAAGTTTCTGCCAGGCAGGAACCGGGTGAATGAGCAGGGCCAGCTCGACCGTCTTTCGCGCATCCAGCTCGCGCTGGGTGTAGCCCTCGCCGTTGCTCACCGCCGCGCCGAGCCAGCCGAGCCGA
>JAYUXE010000250.1:0-2288 GCA_043753165.1 Archangiaceae bacterium
TCGATCGGCCACTGCACACCCTGCCGCTGGCACCGCTTCACGATTTGCCCAACGTCACGCCCGTCGACGAGATCCATCACCAGGAAGTACGACTCACCGCTGGTGCCGACCTCGTGCACCTTGACGATGTTCGGGTGGTCCAGAAACCGCGCGAGGTCCCCTTCCCCTGCGAACATCGCCACCGCGGCCGCGTCGTTTTCCTGCTCGGGCAGCAGCTTCTTCACCGCGAAGTCGTGGCCGGCGCGAGGCCCGATGACCGCTCGCGCGCGGTACACCTCGGCCATTCCGCCCTTCCCCAGAAGGCCGAGCAGCTCGTAGTTCCCCAGCATGGCGGGCGCGGCTACTGGTTCCTCTTTCGGTTCAGTCGTTCACGGGCGATGCGCGCGTCCGCCAGCATGCGGCGAAACTCGGGCTCGGCGCGCAACGAATCCAGATCGCGATCCGAGTCGAGGACGGTCGCCATCGTGCCCTGCGGCAACAGCTTCAGCGCGCGCAAGAGGCTCGCCAGCGCTTCTTTCTTCAGGCCCGCGCTCAACGCCTGTGCGCACGACAGGTTGTAGAGAATCTCGCCGAGGTCCGCGTCGTTCACCCGCGCGTTTTTCGTCAGCTGCAGCGCGCGCTGAAGGCTCGACAGCGCCTTGTCCGTGTTCTTCAGCTTCAGCTCAGAAAGTCCGAGCCCTGCGTGCGCGGCCCAGTTCTCTTCGCTGTAGCTGATGCCCCGTTCAAACCCCTGCGACGCGGCCTTGTAGTCGCCTTCCTTCAGCTTCCGGTGCGCCAGCGTCAGGGCCTTCTCGGCCTGGTCCTGCTGCTCGCGCTTGCTGATGGGCTTCGACGCGGCCAACTGCGCCGCCGACCCCGTCTCGGCCTTCATCGCAATCTTCTCTTCCACGGACGCGACGACGACGGTCAGCCGCTTCAGGTCGAGCCCCGGCGAGTTGCACGCGCTGTCGAGCTTCACGTCTCCTGACAGCGAGCTCTCGTGCCAGACAGCGAGAAACGGGTACGTCGCTTCGGGCGTGCACGACGGGCCCATCTGGCACAGCAGCACGCTGCCGACGAAGACGTTGCCCTCGAAGTTGCCGCTGATGATCTGAACGTCTGGGCGGAAGTTGCACTTGCCGCCGCGCTTGAACTTGCCGACCAGCTTGCCGTCACCGGTGGGGGAAAATTCGAGGACGCCCAGGTCGCCGGCGCTCCAGAGCCCTGAGAGCGCGGGGGCGCCCTGGGCGGTCGTCCAGAACAGCAACGTGAAGGCAAGGGCGAGACGCGCCACGGCTCTGCAACCTAACCGAATTTTTCGCCTTCTCACGACTTGTCCTGCAGCTGGGCTTGCATCTGCAGTCGGGCCTCTTACAATTTGCGCCAGGAACGCAGCACTTTCCAAAAGTTGTTCCCTGCGGGGCTCGTGATGGGCAGCTGACATTCGAACCGACACGTTCATTTTGGGAGCCTCACAAAGGTTCCCACCTTTCTTGAACGGTTCAATAGACGTTGCCCACACGGTCATGGCGGGGAACTTTGTTCGAGGGCGGAAAAGCGCAGGTCCGGTTGGAGCTGGAAGGGCGTCGCCGGGCGCTGACTGCCGAAGAGGTGAAAATGAAGGGCGGTGAGGCGCAACAATGCCTCGCCGCCCTTTCGTCTTTTCAGAACGCCCGCCTCGTCGCGCTTTATGCGGCCGAGCCCTTCGAGGTCGGTACGGGGCTGCTCTGGGCCGGGCATCGCGTCTGCCTGCCGCGGGTGAACAAGGGCTCGAAGGTGCTGAGCTTCCACGAGGTGGCGTCGCCCGACGCGCTGGTCGCGGTGAGAAGGCTTCTGGAACCGCCACCGGGCGCGCCGCACATCGCGTTGGACGACATCGACTTCTGGGTGGTTCCCGGCGTCGGCTTCACGAACGCGGGCGAACGAATTGGCCGCGGGGCGGGCTACTACGACTCGACCCTGGTGCACGCGCGGCCATCGGCGCCGAAGATCGGGCTGACGTTCGAGTGCTGCGTGGTCGACGCGCTGCCGACCGAGCCGCATGACCTGCGAATGGACGGGGTAGTGACCGAAAAAGGCTACCGGCGCTCGGCGAAGACCCACGAGTAGACGGCGTCGCCCGCCGCGCCCGCAGGGAACCGTGCCTTGCGCGCGGCCTGGGCCAGACAGGAATCGAGCAGGTAGTCGGCGGCCGTCGAAGGCTCGGCGCTGACGTTGCCGAGCACCGCGAGGTGCGTGACCGAGCCCGTCTCGTCCACGCGAAGGCGCACGCTGCGGCCACCCGCCAGCCCCGCGCGACGAAGCAGGGC
>JAYUXE010000251.1:0-5528 GCA_043753165.1 Archangiaceae bacterium
CGGGTCCACGGGCACGC
The DNA here is from genome assembly GCA_043753165.1 of Archangiaceae bacterium. Taxonomy (GTDB): domain Bacteria; phylum Myxococcota; class Myxococcia; order Myxococcales; family Myxococcaceae; genus JAGSPQ01. The sequence continues at coordinate 18 of JAYUXE010000251.1, forward strand.
GGTCGGTTGGCAGGTACGTCGACAGGTTGCCCGGCAGCGGAGGCACCCTCACGTCCGGCGCGTACGCCACGTTGCAGTCGCCCGGCCAGCAGCGCCCGGCGTGAATCACTCCGCGGTGAACGATGGGGGGAGCAGCATCGAGGCGATCCACCGCGCGCCGGAAGAACGCATACGTCGCCGCATGGTCCGGGTGGTCATCGATGGGGTGCGGCACGTAGACGTCGCGCGGCTTCAAGCGGGCGAGCAGCGCGGCGAGGTCTTCTGACAACGCTTCAGCGGTGAACGGAGCCGGCTTACCAGTTCGGGCGCTGTGCTCGTCGGTGTGCGCGAAGCCGTGGCTCGCAGAAGTCGTGTTCGAGAGGCGGCACGTCCCGTCGGCGTCCAGGCGTTCGATCGCCAGCAACGGCTCGGTGCCCAGCATCGCGAGGTAGCCATCGGGGTAGCCGAGGAAGTGAATGTCGCGCTCATTCATGCCGAGCGTGGTCAGCGCCTCGACCGTCTCGGATTCGCGAAGCGGCCCGTTGCGTTCGCAGGTGTAGCCGCCGCTGGTCATCAGAATCACCGCCGCCCGTTTTCCTTCGGCGAGCGTGCGCGCGAGGACGCCGGCCGCGAGCAGCACCTCGTCATCTGGGTGCGGAGCGATGATGAGCACATCCACGTCTTCCCGCACGGGCGCGACCAGCCGGGGGGCACAGGCGGTGATGAAGAGCGTGAAGGCGAAGGCGAAGCGCAGGCGACCCGAAGCTTATGATCGCGGGTTCGTCTTCGCCATCCACGCTGCGAACGCGTGCGCGACCTCTTCGGCGTGCAGCGGCTCGCGGCCCCTTCTGCTGTCGATGGAATAGCTGAACGCACACCCGCCCTCGTCCTGCGTGAAGGTGGCGAACCCCGAGACGCCGTCCATCCCCCCCGACGACGGAACCCATCGCACTTTGAGTGCAGCGTCGTCGTAGTTGTAGACGAGCGCGTAGGTGAGGCTTTCGCCGACGCTGTAACGCACCTCGACCGCGCGGCCCTTCTCGTCGGTGCGCACGACCTTCATCTGCTTCAACCCGGGCAGCCACAGACGCGTCGACGCCGCATCGCAGAACTGGCGGTAAGCAACTGCGGGCGCCACGGGAAGAACCAGGTCGACCTTCATCTAAGAGGTTCCATTCTTATGGGGAAACCGTCAGCGGCGGGTCACGAATTGATGACGAAACCGCGCCAGCGGCCGGGCGATTGGCTACCTTTGGCGACCATGGAACTTTTTCTGATTCGACACGCGATTGCCGAGGACGGAGAAGACGACGACGCGCGCCCGCTGAGCAACAAGGGCGTGAAGCGGTTCAAGGACACGGTGCGGGCGCTGGGCCGGCTCGACGTGCGGTTCGATCGCATCCTCCACAGCCCGAAGGTCCGCGCGGTACAGACGGCCGACCTGCTCGAGCACCTGCTGGACGGAAAAGAGATGCAGCAGACGCCGCTGCTCGCGATTTCGCCGGCGCAGGGGCTGCTCGAGCTGATGGTCGGTGAGAACGTCGCGGTCGTCGGGCACGAGCCGCACTTGTCGACGCTGCTCGCGTGGCTCACGACGGGCGAAGCGACGCTGGGACCCGCGTTCGATTTGAAGAAGGGCTCGGTGGCGCGGCTCGAGGGAAACCCCACGCCGTCGGGGATGAAGCTGATGGCGTTGCTGCCGCCCGCGACGATGCGTCGCGTCGACCGGTAGCCTACTCTTCGACCACTTCGCGGGACTCGCGAACGACACCTGCAGGGACGAAAGCGTCCCTCTGAGGCGCGAGCACGATGTTCGTGAGCGACGTGGCCACCACCGGCACGCCGTCGATGGACTCGGTCAGCTTCTTCGGGACGCAGAAGTTCTTCTCGCAGTGCTCTTCGTCGACGGTCAGCGTGGTGTTGCCCGTTCGCTTCGACAGGAAGTCGGCGCCGGGCCAGCGCAGCCGGTAGACGACGCTGCCGGCAGCGACGGCGAGCTCGACGGTGTCTGCGTTCTTCGTCGCGGTGACGCCCTTCATCGGCATCAACGGCGTCCGAAAGCCTTCCGGCACATACGGAGCGAACGTCTCATGAAGGAACATCGACGCCTTCGCCGGCGGCAGCTTCAGCGCATAGCGGGTGACCTTGCCGGCCGAGGCTTCGTACAGCGACGTGCCGTCGAAGCTGCGTTCGACATTGGGCAGCACGACGCGCATCTGGTTGGGAGATCGAAAGTCGAACGAATGCGTCAGGGTCTGCGCGCCCGAGGTGCTCGTGGCGTCGAAGTGAAAGCCGGTGAGCCGTGCGTCGCGATTGGCCAGGGCCTGCCGAACTTCCGCGAGCAGCTGAAGCCCCGAAGGCTCCTTCGCGCAGGACGCGAGCAGCAACCCCAGCAGGGCGCTACTTGACCGCGATGCCAACCGCGGTTGCCGACGGGAAGCCGATGATGGTGCCCGTGAGGGCGAAGATGCCGTGGCGCGGGGTGGTCGACGCGCTGAGCAGGATGACTTTCGACGCGCCCAGCTGCTTGGCCTGCGCGACGAGCACCTTGTTCACCACGTCGTCGAGGCTCGCCGGCACGATGTCGATGATGTGAAAGATGGCGGTCAGGCCGACGACGTCTGCCTGCATCAGGTACTTCGCCTCGCCGCCGGGGTTCGCGAAGTCACCGGGCGAGACGCTGATGTATTCGAACGACGTGCAGCCGCCGAGAAAGAGCGCCGCCACCAGAGGAAGAAGTGCGTTCTTCATGAGCGCGGACCATATGAACACGCGATTCGATGTCAACGGTGGTCTAACCCTCTGAAGGACGACGGTGAAGCGGCTCTGGCTCCATGTTGCTTTGTTCGCGCTGACCGTCGTGACGACCTTCGGCTCGTACTACGTGCAGTTCAGCGCCGGCGCGGGGTCGGTGACGGATCAGCTGATCGACTCGGGGCTCTTTTCCTTCTGCGCGCTGCTGATTCTCGGAGCCCACGAGATGGGCCACTACCTCATGGCCCGCCAGCACGGCGTCGACTCGAGCCTGCCGTACTTCATTCCGATTCCGCTGGGCTTCGGCACGATGGGCGCCGTCATTCGCTTGAAGGGCCGCATCCCGAACAAGAACGCGCTGGTCGACATCGGAGCCGCCGGCCCACTCGCCGGGCTCCTGGTCGCGGTGCCGCTGTTGATGATTGGCATCACGCTGTGCCGCGTCGGGGACGCTCCGTCGTTGCCGCCGCTGTTTCCGGGGAACCTGTCGCTGATTTCCGTCGTGCCCCGGCTGATCGAGTTCGTTCGCCATGGCGCAGAGGCCGATGGCCCGTCGGTGCAGTACTTCGGACACAACGTGCTGACGTGGGGGTTGCAGAACGCGCTGCTCGGCCCGCTGCCCCCAGGCAAAGACCTGTACGTGCACCCCGTCTACATGGCGGCGTGGTTCGGCATGGTGGTGACGATGTTGAACCTGATGCCGATTGGTCAGCTGGACGCGGGGCACCTGACGTTCGCGTGGTTCGGGCCGAAGGCGGCGACGCTCGGCAAGGCGATGAGCCTGGTGCTGGTGGCGTTCGTGGTGTGCTTCAGCGTGTCTTGGGTGCTGTGGCTCTTGCTGACGCGGAAGCTCGTCGGGTACGGGCACCCCGAGGTAGAAGCGCCCGAGCTCCCGCTGAGTACGGGACGAAAGGTGGTGTGTGCCGTGTGCTTCGTGATGTTCGCGTTGACCGTGATGCCGGTGGTGATCAGCCTGTGAAGTTTCTCTGCCCGAAATGCGAACGCCTGGTCGAGCTGCGCGACTTCCAGGTCGATGGCGCGACGTTGCTGCTGACGTGCCCCGCCTGCAGCCACACGTCGAAGGTCTCGAACGCCCAGGTCGAAAGGCCGCCCCTGCAGCTGGCCTCCAGCTCTGGCGCGTCGAATGTCGTCACCCTTCGCTCGGCCGGAACCGACGCCATCACCGCCGCCGCCGACGCTGCGAACCGCGACGCGTTCGAAGTGCCCGCCGGCCGTTGCCCCAAGTGCGTCGCGCTTCGCCAGCCAACCGCGGTCAGCTGCTTCCAGTGCGGCCTCACGTTCGCGCAGTTCGACCCGACGCAGGTCGCAGTGTCGCCGTGGCTGCAGGACGCGTGGGTGAACCTGCTGGGTGATTGGGGCAACGAGACGCTGCACACCGAGCTGCGGCAGCGCGCGCTCAACGAACAAGAGCTCGCCGCCGCGGGCCGGCTCTACCGCCTGCGCCTCGCGTCGAATCCTGAAGACCCGTTCGCGATTCGCGGCCGCGATGAAGTGCTGCGCATTGCAGTCGTGCCCGCCACGCTGATGACGAACAACAAAAGCGTCCTCACCGAAAGCGTCAGCCCGCGCTGGAAGATTGCCATCGTCGGCTTCAGCCTGCTCCTGGCGCTCGCCGTGCTCGGCTACATGGCGCGCGCGATGTTGTCGACGGAGTGAAGTCCCGCCTGCACCTCGATGTCGAAGGGCTGCTCGGCACGCGCGGCGCGCTGTCGGCGGCGATGCCCGGCTTCGAGCTGCGCCCGCCCCAGCTGAAGCTCGCGCGCGCGGTGGAAGAGTCGCTGCGCCACGGCACGCACCTGGTCGCCGAAGCCGGCACGGGCACCGGCAAGACGCTGGCGTACCTCGTGCCTGCGGCGCTGTCGGGCAAGCGCGTCATCATCTCGACGGCGACACGGAACCTGCAGGACCAGATTTTCTTCAAAGACATCCCGCTGCTGCGCGATGAGGTCGGGCTCGAGTTCGACGCGGCACTGCTGAAGGGCCGCGCGAACTACCTCTGCGCGCACCGCTTCGAGTGGTTCGAGCGCGCCCCGATGTTCGCGTCCCCCGACGATGCGACGCACTTCACGGCGCTGCGAAAGTGGGCCATCACCACGGAAACCGGAGACCGCGCAGAGTCGGCGCTGCCGGACGACTGGCCGAGCTGGACGCAGCTGTCGACGACGTCGGACAACTGCCTGGGGGGCAAGTGCGAGCTGTACGAACGGTGCTTCGTCACGAAGGCGCGCCGCACCGCCGAGGCGTCGCAGCTCATCGTGGTGAACCACGCCCTCTTCTTCGCCGACCTGTCGCTGCGCATTCGCGGCGCGGAAGACGGCCTGCGCGTGTTGCCGAAATACGACGCGGTCATCTTCGACGAAGCGCACGCACTGGAAGACGTGGCGACGGAACACTTCGGCGTCGGCGTCAGCAGCGGGGCGCTTCTTTCTCTCGGCAGCGATGCGATTCGACAGAAGGGGCCCGCGAGCGCGATGGGCCTGAAGCTGCGCGACCTGGCCTTTGCGTTCTTTCGCGACGTGCAGCACCTGCTGTCGATGCAGGGCGATGGCGACGCGCGAATGGACGCCGAAAAAATCGCTCCCCTTCGCGTGAAGGTGAAGCCGCTGCTGCAGGCGCTGGGCGCGCTGGCCGCGATGACGTCGGACCACGAGGGCGAGCTGGCCGCGCTGAACCGGCGCGCGCGGGAATCGGCGGCGAACCTCGACTTCCTGCTGCGCGCGGACGACCCGACGTACGTCTACTGGGCGACGCACAAGG
>JAYUXE010000252.1:0-12064 GCA_043753165.1 Archangiaceae bacterium
GTTCGCGAAGCCCATCGAGACGCCTGACGGCACGGAAAAGTTGACGCGCGCGATGTTCGCTGCGCTGCCCGACGAAGCGCCGCCCGCGAAGAGCAAAGGGCCGATGATCGCCGCGCTCGCCGTCTTCCTCGTGCTCGCGTTCGCGGCCTTTCTCTTCTTCTTCCGCGAGCAGACGCCCACCGTCGTCGAGCTTCCAGTGCCCGAGCAACCTGCGCCCTAGACGGCTTCCAGCGAGACGATGGGTTTCCGCGTCGTCCGGAAGAACCGCACCACCAGCGCGATCGCGACGGCCGTCAGCCCCGCCGACAACCCCCACCACAACCCGACGACGCCCATCGAACGGTGGACGCCGAGGTAGAGCGCGACGGGAGCGCCCACGAACCAGTGGCCCGCAACGTTCGCGACGAAGCTGAAGCGCGTGTCGCCCGTGCCGCGCAAGATGCCCGAGCCGACGGCCTGCAGCCCGTCGGAAATCTGAAACACGGCCGCAACGCCCAGCAGCGCAACGGCCACTTCGATGACCGCCGGGTCTGGCGTCATCGCGCGCGCGAGCACCCGGGGCAGAAACAAGAAGAGCAGCGCCGACGAAGACATCCACGCCGTGCCCGCGCAGATCGCGACGAAGCCACTGCGCCGCGCTGCGACCGTGTCGCCTGCTCCCACCGCCCAGCCGACCCGCGTCGCCGCGGCGCTGCCGATGCCGACCGCGAGGCAGAAGCTGAAGCTCGCCCAGTTGATCGCAATCTGGTGCGCCGCCACGGCAGATCTTCCCAACCGCCCGGCAAAGATTCCCGCGAGCACGAATACGCCGACTTCCGCGAGCAGCTGAAAGCCAATCGGCAACCCCAGCTTCAACGCCTGCTTCACCGCGACCCAGTCGAACCGCCGCGACGTGCCTTCGGGATCTTTTCCGAGCACCGACCACAGCACCGCGAGCTGCAGCCAGGTCGAAATGGAAGTCGCCATCGCCGCGCCCGCCACGCCGTACGCGGGAATCGGACCCCACCCGAAGACGAGCAACACCGCGAGCCCGAAGTTGACCAGGTTCGCGAGCACCATCGAAAAGAAGATCGCGCGCGGCCGGCCATCGCTCTGCAGCGACGTGCGCGCCGCCATGAAGAGGAAGAAGGCAATCAGCTGCGGCACGCGCCAGGTGACGTACTCGCCGGCTCCGTGCGCCAGCAGCGGCTCGACCCCGAACGGCTCGAGCATCAGCGGTGAGAGCCACAGCGGCACGGCCAGCAGCGCACCGGCGATCGCTGCGACCCACACCGCCTGCCAGAACAAGGTGCGCGCGCGCTGAGGGTGGCCCGCTCCAATCGCCTGCGACAGCATCGGGTCGAACGCCAGCATCACGCCCACGCCCAGCGTGCTGAACGCGAAACACAAACCGGTGCCGAGGCCGACGGCACCTTGCGCGACGTCGGACACGCGGCCCACCACCGCCGTGTCGACGAGCCCCATCAACGCCTGCCCCGCCTGCGCGAGCGCCAGCGGCGTGGCGAGCCTCAGAAGCGCCTTGAGCTCGACGGTGATGGGGGAAGCGCTGACGGCCCGGCCTACCGAATCATCTCGAAGTTGTTCACGTCGACCTGGCCCGGAGCGAGCGCTGCGTCCTTCGGCTCCGTACCCCGCTTGAACCACATCTCACTCGAGCCCTTTCCGCCCGACGCGACCTTGCCGGTCTTGTTGTCGATGCGCAGCTTCACCAGGTCTAGCCCGCCCGGAGGCGAGAACTCGGGCTGCGCGCGGCCATCGAGCGCGACCTTCATGTAGCCGACCCAAGCGGGTAGAGCCGCGCGGCCACCCGTCTCGTACTTGCCCAGCGGGTGCGGGTTCATGTCGTAGCCGACCCACGACGTCGTCACGAGGTCGCGCGTGAAGCCGGTGAACCACGCGTCGAACGAATCGTTGGTCGTGCCCGTCTTGCCCGCCGCCGGCTTGCCCAGCTTGTTCGCCGGAGCGCCCGTGCCTTCACGCACCACGCCCCGCATCAGGTCCGTGATGATCCAACCTGTCTCGGGCTCGATCACCTGTACGCCCGGCTCGTAGAGACGCGCGTAGCCCGCTGCCACGCGATCTTGCAGCGACGCCCACGCGTCGTCGTACGCGGTGTGATCTTCGACGACGCGGCCAAAGCGGTCTTCCACCTTGCGCATGAAGTACGTCGGCTTCTTCAAGCCCATGCGGTTGAACGTCGCGTACACCTGCGCGAGCTCGAACGGGTAGACGCACGAGCTGCCGAGCGCGGTCGAGTAGTCGGGGTTCAGCGGTGTCGAGAAGCCGAGCTCTTTTGCGTACTCGCCCAGCTTCTGGATGCCGACGAGCTCGTTCTTGTTTCCCAGGCCCCGCGCGACCGCGATGAACGTCTTCACCGCGGGGATGTTCATCGAGTTCACGAGCGCGGTGCGCACCGTCACTTCGCCGACGAAGTCTTCCGAGTAGTTCTGCGGCTTCCACGTGTTGAGGTGCTCGGGGTCGTGCTCGACGATGGGGCTGTCGAGGATGATTGTCCCTTCCGTCCACCCCATCTTCTCGACCGCGGCCGAGTAGACGATGGGCTTGAAGCACGAGCCCGGCTGCCGACACGCCTGAAACGCGCGGTTGTATTCGTTGGCATCGAAGTCGTAGCCGCCCACCATCGCGACCATGTACTGCCGGTGAGGGTCGAGGCTCACCAAAGCGGCCTGCAGCTCGGGCTCTTGCTCGAGCCGCACCATCACGCCTTCCGTCGGCAGCGCCTTGTCGGCCGCGTCGGACCACGCCTCGCGATCGTCGGTCAGCTCTTTCTTCTCGTTCACCACGCGCACGACGATGACGTCGCCGGCCTTCACCGCGGCCGAGACTTTGTTGATCATCACCGACGGGTAGTACTGCTCGGCGTTCAGCTTGCGCGCCCACCGCATGCCCAGCAGCGGCAGCTTCGCGATCTGCCCGCCGATGTTCACGTCGGCCGTCATGTCGTCCTTCGCCACCGACGTCACGAGCCCGACGTAGAACTTGTTGTACGTGAGCTTCTCGTCGCCCATCACCTTCTTGCTCTTCGCGATGAAGGCCGAGCGATCGGCTTCCTTCACAATCTGCTGCACCGGCCCGCGGTAACCCTGGCGCTTGTCGACGACGAGCAGGTTCGCCATCACCGCTTCCTGGGCGGCGCGCTGCTTCTCGCTGTCCATCGTCGTGTAGACCTTGAGGCCTTCGTTCAGCAGCGTCTTGTTGCCGAACCGGTCGACCACGTTCCGGCGCACTTCTTCGGTGAAGTACGGCGCGAAGCTGTGAAACACGTCTTCCACCGAGAACACGCTGACCTTCTCGGTCACCGCCTGGTCGTGCTCGGCCTTCGTCACCATGCCTTCGTCGAGCATGCGGCGCAGCACGTACTTCCGGCGGTTGATCGCCGCCTCGGGGCGCATGAACGGCGAGTACGCCGACGGCGCCTGGGGCAGGCCCGCGATCAACGCCATCTCGCCCAGCGTCAAATCCTTCACGTCCTTGCGGTAGTAGTTCTCGGCCGCCGACTGCACGCCGTAGCTGTGGTGCCCGAGGTACACGTTGTTCAGGTAGAGGTAGAGGATCTCTTCCTTCGTCAGCGAGCTCTCGAGCCGCTGCGCCAGAAGCGCCTCTCGAATCTTCCTTCGGATGCCCGCCCAACCCTTCTTCTCGGTCGACGCCTTGTAGCCTTCGGCTGAAATCAACACTGCCTTCGCCGTCTGCTGCGTCAACGTCGAGCCGCCCTGCACGCTGCCGCGGCCCGTCACCTTCTTCATCAAAGTCTTGTAGATGGCGCGGCCCGTACCGAAGACGTCGACGCCTGCGTGGTCGAAGAAGCTCGAGTCTTCGCTGGCGATGAACGCCTGCACGAGGCGCTTCGGCACGCGGTCATACGGCACCACCTTGCGCCGCTCGTTGTAGAACTCACCGGCCAGCAGCGCGTCTTGCGTCACGACTTCGGTGAGAATCGGCGGCCGGTACTCGGTGACGCGCGGAATGTCCGGCAGCGTGTCGGCGTACGCCCAATAGAAAAAGCCGTAGACGAAGACGGCGGCGGTGAGTCCCGTCAGCGTGAGGAACGCGAAGAGCTTGAAGAGGCGTTTCCACCAGCGCGCCTTCGGCACGTCGACCAGCACCAGGCGCGTCGGGCCCGGAACGTTCGATTTTGGTGCTTCAGGCGGGGGGATGGGGGCTCGCATTTCTCAGTCCGGCTGCGGTCAACACGTCTACCAAATCCTGAGGCAAAGGCGACTCCACGGCGGTGCGCTTCTGGTCCTGCGGGTGCGGGAACTCGAGCCGTTCGGAATGCAGGAAGAGGCGCTTCAAGCCCCACTTCACCTTCGCTTCGCGGTTGAACGTGAAGTCACCGTGCTTCCGGTCGCCCGCGACGGGGTGCCCGATGGCCAGGAAATGCCTGCGAATCTGGTGCGTGCGGCCCGTTTCGATCGTCGCCGAGACGAACGCGAGCTCGTCGGTCTGCGCGATCACCTTCCAGCGGGTGCGCGCTTCCTGCAGATTCACGCCGCGGCGCTCGCGCGATTCCGCGGTCTGCTGGTGCTCGGACAACGGCAGGTCGATGAGCCCTTCATTCTTCGAAAGCCGGCCCTTCACCAGCACCAGGTAGCGCTTCTTCGCCTTGTGGTTCGTGAAGACGTCGGTGAAGTGCACCATCGCAGGGCGGCGCTTCGCGACCACAATGACGCCCGACGTGTCGCGATCGAGCCGGTGTGCCGGGCTCGCGGCGAAGTCGTTGCGCACGGCTTTCGGCCCCAGGTACGCGCGCACCAGGTCGACCACCGTCCCGCCCGTGATGCCGCTGCCGGTGTGCACGGCCATGCCCGACGGCTTGTCGAGCACGAGGATCCAGTCGTCTTCGAGCAGAATCTTCAGCTCGGAAAGGTCGAGTGGTGGCGGCGGAGCGGGCGCCCGTTCAATCGGCGTCCCCGTCAGCTGCTTCTCGTCGCCGCGCACGTTGATGACGTCGCCGGTCACGAGTGGCTGATCGGCCTGGCAGCGCTTGCCGTTCACCCGAATCTTCTTCACCCGAATCATCTTGAACAGGTGCGAAACCGGCACATTGGCCAGCTTCTTCCGGAGGAACTTGTCGAGGCGAACGCCGGCGTGGTCCTCGGTGACACGGAACTCGAGCACCCGTCAGCTTTAAGCACGCACTGTGGTGGTTTGTGTGGCGGTTTGTGCACGCGCGCAGATAAAAGGCGCGTCCCATGCCCAAGGCTCTCAGCATCGACCAGCTCCTGAAGAACGGCTCCAAGGAGTGGAACCTCATGCGAAAAGACGGGCGCGTTGCGCTCGACCACACCGGCTCGACCTTCGCCCAGCTGTTCTCGGCCAACGCCGATTTGTCCGGCCTGCTGCTGATCGGCTCGGAGTGGGAAAAGTGCGACCTGTCGAAGGTCTCTTTCCGCGAAGCAGATTTGTCGAACGCCTACTTCCACGGCGGCCGCCTGCAAGACTGCGATTTCCGCGGCGCGAACCTCGAGGGCGCGACGTTCGAAAAGCTGAAGCTGCTGCGCTGCGACTTCTCGGGCTGCAAGGGCCTCGAAGAGCTCGAGCTCGAAGACGTCGACATGGATCGCGTCGTCGGCCTCGATGGTCAGGAAGCGCCGCCGCCGCCGCCTCCCCCTGCCGTGGGCATCACCAGCTTCACGCGCGAGCAGCGCACTGCCCAGCTGGCCTCGCAGGGCGTGGCGCAGGAAGGCGATCTGCCTCCGTTCCGCCCGCATGATCCTGCCGGCACCCTGCTCTTCCGCGGGCTCAAGCACGTCGGCAACCCGCCCGTCTGGGTGCTCGATGTTCCCGGCCTGCGTCCTCCTCTGCCCGGCCGCCTCACGCCCGGCACGAGCCTCGAAGCGCTCTACCGCGAGGCCGTGAAGACGCGCCTCGAGAACCGCCGCCCCGTCGCCGACAACCAGGCCGTCGAGAAGGCGAAAGACGTCATCGCCCACGGCGCGAAGGACGTCGCCACGGCAGTGATGTACCTGCGCGAAGTCGGCATCGAGCCGGTTCCGTCGGACGCCGCCGTCAGCGCGCTCAACGAAGCGATGGCCGCAGAAATCGAGGTCGAAGATCTCACCGGCCAGGTCGACCCCCGCGTCACCGGCGCGCTGCTCGAGCTGAAGAGCCCGAAAGACGCGCTCGAGCACATCGGTGAGCTGCGCCAGCGCCTCGCGGCCTGTCAGCTGTTCGCGTCGCTGCTCGAGGCCGGCTTCCTTCCCGAGAACAACTGGGAAGAGGCGCTCGAATCGCAGGAATCCGCGCTCGACCTCGCCCACCAGGCGACCCAGGGCAACCGCGAGCTGCTCAAGGACGCGTTTGGTGCCTACGCCAGCCTTCCCGATGAAGCCCGCCTGCGCCGCCTCGCCTACCTCGCGGAAGCGACGGCCCACGTCGAAGCGATGGTGGGCGGTCAAGCGCCGGCCGCTGCAGCGCCGGCCGCCGTCGTCAGCTGAGGGCCAAATCCATCTGAACCGCCTGCGTCACCGCGCGGGCGAACATCCCGACCTTGTTGAGCTCGACTGCGAGCTCCTTTGCGAAGCCGTGGTGCGTGATGACCTCGCGGGCGTGGCTCGCCTTGGCAATCTTCACGAGCGCCGGGAAGTCCGCATGGTCTGACACGCAGAAGGCGACGTCGGCGGCGTAACGGCGCGCGGCCCACGGCTCGATCGCCCAGCCCGTCAGCACGGCCGTCGCGCGCGGCATCACCTTCTTCATCGCCTGGCTGCGGCCGAACGGCGGAAAGATGCCGACCTCGTCGGGCTCGAAGGTGCCGTCGAACCGCCGCACGTCGATGGGGGTCCCGAGCTCGGTGTAGAGCATCGAGATGTCGTGAATCGACGCGTGCGCGCAGAGCTTCAGGCCGCGCGACGTGAGCTGCTTGATGGCTTCCTGCCCTTTGCCAAGCGAGTACGCGTAGAGAATCGGGCGCACGCCGCGCTGCAGGTTTTTTGTGGCCCAGTCGGCGACCTCTGAATAGACGGCGTCGCGGTCGGGAAAGCGGAAGCGCGGGTGGCCGAACGTCGACTCGATGACCAGCGTGTCGCACTCGGCGATCTGCGTCGCTTCCGCCGTCATCGACGGGTCCAGGCTGATGTCGCCCGTGTAGACGATGCGATGGCCGTCCTCGCGCGTGATGCGAATCTGCGCGCTGCCGAGCACGTGGCCCGCGGGCAGCAGCTCGACGTTCAAGCGGCCGAGCTCGAACGGGCGGTGGTACGGCACGGGCAGCGCCGATTGAATCGGGCCAAGCCGGTGTTCCATGAAGCGCAGCGTCGCCTTCGTGGCGATGACGCGTTCGTGCCGCGCGATGTGATCGCTGTGCGCGTGCGAGACGAAGCTGAGCTCGGACTTGCGCCGGGCATCGAATGAAAGAGGCGAGCCCGTGAGGTGCAGGCTGCCGCGGCGGAGCTCCACGGGCATGAACATCCGTATAGCAGCGGAAGGCGGCTCGCGTTTTCAGTTACACGCGCACTCTTTGAAGCCGTTTCCCTCGTCCCGACAGAAGCGCATGATCGGTACGGTGCAGTTCGCGCCAAGCGGGTTGTTCGAGCAGCTCACACACGCGCGGCCGCCAGAGCCGCAGGTCACGAGGTTGGCCGCGTTGCAGGTGTTTCCGGTACAGCACCCCGCACAGCCGCTGGCCTGGTCGCAGATGCATTGCCCGGTAGCGCGACATTGCGTCCCCGCGCCGCAGGCGGTGCACGCTGAGCCGCCGACACCGCATGCGCCATTGGATTGGGCGAAACACTGGTTGTTCGCGCAGCAACCGTTGGGGCAGGTCGTGGCGTCGCAGACGCAGGTGCCGGCGGCGCCACACCGCTGCCCTGCGCCGCACGCCGGGCCTGCACCACAGGCGCACCCTCCACTCGTGCAGTTGTTGGCGGACGTTGCGTTGCATCCGACGCAGGGAGAGCCGCCGATGCCGCAGGTCGCGAACGTGGATGCGGTGCAGACGCCGTTGAGCGCCTGAGGACAACAGCCCGCGCATCCGGTGGTGGTGTCGCACACACAGTTTCCGCCGTAGCAACGCTGGCCGGGGCCACACGGACTCGAGCCGCCGCACCTGCAGCTGCCGTTGCCGCAGTTGTCGGCGGACGTCAGGTCGCAGGCCCCACAAAAGCCGCCACCCGTACCGCATGCAGTGAAGTCGTTGACCCGGCAGCTCTGGTTGGAACAGCACCCGTTCGTGCACGAGGTCGGGTCGCAGACGCACCCTCCCGCAACGCACCGCTGACCGGTGGCGCAGGCCACGCACGCGACGCCACCCAGGCCGCAGCTGGCAGTCGACGAGGCGGTGCAGCTGTTGCCGTTGCAGCAGCCGTTGGGGCAAGACGTTGCGTCGCAAACGCACGCTCCGCCGAGACACCGTTGGCCTGTTCCACAGGACGAGGCACTGCCGCACTTGCATGCACCGCCGGCGCAGTTGTCTGCCTTCGTCGCGTCGCAAGCGGCGCAGGTGGCTCCGCCGATTCCACAGGTCGCAACGCTCGGAGCGTTGCAGCTCGCGCCTGCACAGCAACCCGCTGCACAAGACGTGGCGTCGCACACGCACGCTCCGGCGCTGCAGCGTTGGCCAGCGGCGCATGCAGCGCACGCGGCCCCGTTGATTCCGCAGGTCGCGTTCGACGGGGTGTTGCAGGTGTTTCCGCTGCAGCAGCCGGTGGGGCACGAGGTCGAGTCGCAGACGCAGGCGCCCCCGGCGCAACGCTGGCCCGCTCCGCACGCCGCGGCCGCACCGCACTTGCAGGCGCCAGCCGCATCGCAGCTGTCTGCCTTCGCCGCGTCACAGCTGACGCACGCTGAACCGTTGACGCCGCACGCCGCCAGGGTCTTCGGCGTGCACGTCGGCCCGCTGCAACAGCCCGCGGGGCACGACGCCGGGTTGCAGCCGGCGCAGACTCCGTTGGTGCAGGTCTGGCCTCCACAGCTCTGACAGCTTGCTCCGCCTGAGCCGCAGGCGGTGTTCTGTGAGCCAGAGCGGCAGGTGCTGCCGTCACAGCAACCCGCGCACGAAGCGGTGGTGCAGACGCAGCTGTCGTTCTTGCACTCGAGGCCCGTCGAACAGTTGGCACTGCACGGCTCGAAGACCCCGGCAGCGCTGCACACCTGGCGGTTGTTGCATCCCCCGGCGCACGCGCGGGTCTGCCCAACGCTGCAGTCCGGGCCGCCACCGCCCGCACCACCGGAGCCGCCGGAACCGCCGGAACCGCCGCCGACCGCGCCACCCGTGCCTCCTCCGCTCGCGGTCCCACCGCCCGCTGAACCTGCGTCCGAGGCTTTCAAGATGCAGATGTCGAGTGACACCTCACAAAACGCCTCGGGGCCACACCCTTCCGAGCATTTTCGAAGGCGCGGCCCGCACGCCAACGAAGCCACCAACAGCCCAATCACCATCCACCCTGCCTTCATGCGTTCCCCCGAAAGTTGCGACAAAAGCCGATTGATGTTCGTCGGGCGCGATTTCAGAACGAGCCAACGACGCAAGCGCTGAAGCCTTCGCGGCTGGGAATGAGCGCCACCGCGGACGCGGGCGCGTCACCCGACAAAAGCCACACGAGCGCTCCGGTCAACGCGACCGCCGCGCCGACTCCGAGGAGCCCGCCCCCGTAGGTGAGCTTCGTCTTCGAGCCCTGGAACAGGCCGATTTGCTCGAAAGGCAGGTTGCCGTTCGCGTCGGGCCTCACGCTGGCAGCGTCGGCAGCGCCAGACCCAAGGAGAATGGCTCCGCCGACCATCACGGCCGCACCGACACCGGTGACGATCGGGCCCACGCGCTTCGCCTTTCGCCCGGGGGATGGAGCGACGGCCAACGTCGGCACCGGCGACGGCTCGAGAGGAGCGGGGGGAGGCGTCGGCGGTGGCGCCCCGAGAACGACCGCTGCGACCGGCATTGCGCTCGGCAGTCGTTGAAGGTCGAGCTTTTCGAGCACGGCGATGACTGCCTCGGTGGTGGCCCTCAGGTAGGGCCGGGACTCGGGTGACCGTTCGACCCGGACCTCGGCGTTCATTCGCTCGCCGTCGGCGCGGACGACGCGGCCCACCGCAACGACGGTGCCCGTGACGGGATAGTCGAGCTGCAGATACACGGCGTACAGCGTCTGCGCCTGCTGCGCGAGCTTCGCCAACGCTTCGTCGGAGCCCGCGAAGTCCTTGTCTTTGAGCGAGTCGACCGCCAGCTTCACTTCGCTGGGAGTTGGAACCCGTGCCCCGGCGGCACGCACGAGCCGCTCGAACTCGTTGATGATTTGCACGGTGTCCTTCTTGGAAAGCGACGCGGGCTTTCGCCGCAGCTCGAGCGGCGCCGGAGCGACGGTGGGCTTGACGACTTGCGCCCACGCCGCGCCAGGCGCAACGAGCAACAGCGCAGCTGCGATGGCGAACCCCCGACACTTCATTGGCAACCCCCGGCCTGACAGCTCAGCATGAACATCTGTATAGCAGTCGAGAAAAATCCGCCCGGCGGCGAAACACAGTTCCTGCCCTCTTCGTAAGCAGTCACCCGATGAACCTGCCCGCGACCTACACTGCGCGTGCACTGCGATGGCTGACCTGACCGATGAGCAACTGATGGAGCAATTCTGTTCAGGGGACCAAGCCGCCTTCGCGGTCTTGTTCGATCGACTGGTCAGGAAGGTGCAGAGCTTCCTTGGCTCGATGGTGCAGGACACGGCGCTGGCAGAAGACCTCACCCAGACGACGTTTCTGTCGATGATGCGGTCGCGTGACCGTTACACGTTTGGGCGCCCGGTCGTCCCGTGGGTTTTGACGATTGCCGCGAACGCCGCCCGTGATGCCTTGCGCCGCAGGAAGCTCGAGCGCAGCAACGCTCCGGAAGAGGCGGATGGGGTGGTGCACAGCATCCCCACGGACCACGGGCTTCGCCGCCAGCTTCAATCGGCGCTGGGGGCGCTGCCGGTGAGCCAGCGCGAAGTGGTGGTGCTTCACAAAGTGCAGGGGCTTTCTTTCGAGCAGGTGGCCGAGGCGACCGGAATCACGGCGACGGCAGCGAGAATTCGCGCGCACCGGGGCTACGTCAAGCTGCGGTCGCTGCTGGCACACCTGGATGAGACGCGATGAAGCTCGATGACCTGCTCTCGTCTCAAGACGGTTCGCCCGGGGTGCCCTCTGACCGCCTGCGTGCAACGTTGCTGGCCGAGCTGGCCGTCACGCCGATGCGAAGCTGGCGCGCAGACGTCGTGCGGCTGGTCGGCGCGTGCTGGCTGTTGATCGCCGCGGTCGCGGGGGTGCTGATTGCAATGGGCTGGGTGACCGTTGCGTTTCTGGCGGAGCGCGCGTCGACGATCGTGGGCTTGCTGGGGTTGGCGGCGGCGTTTGCCTTTGTGGCGATCGCGCCGCGGCAGGGGCGACGGGTCTCGATTGCGCTGGGGGTGGCGGCGGTCGCGATGGTCGGGCTGGTGCTCGCGCGGCAGACGGGGCAGGTCAGCGCGGCGCCGGCGTGGGTGTGCTCGGTGAGCCAGCTGCTGATCGCGGCCGCGCCGATGATCTTCGGGCTGTCGTTGCTGCGTCAGTCGGCGGTCACTCCGGGCCGGGCCGCAGTCCTGGGCGTCGCCGTCGGCACCACCGGGGCGATTCTGGGCGAGCTCGTCTGCGAGCAGGGGTTTGCCCACGTCGCCCTGTGGCACGTCGGGGCATGGGCGCTGCTGGCGGGGGCGGCGGCGGTCGCGTCGCGCCGCCTCGTCCCACGTTCATTTGCGCCGTAGGTTCAACAACCGCCTCACGGGCACGTCCACGGCGCCAGCGACGTGGCCGGGTTGCCGGTGTTCGCAGGGTCATGCTGGTGCTTCGGCCACGGAGCGAGCGGGTCGAGGCCATCGGAGTCGACCGCAAACGCGTAAAGACTGCCGTCCCCCGTCGATGGCACATACAGCACCCCGCCCCGGCCGCAGACTTTGACGCCCGCGCTGTCTCGCTGGACGTCGAGGTTCATATTGGAATCTACCTTCCCGCCCGCGACGCCGTTTGTGGTCGGGAGGACCCAGCGCAAGACCTGAAGGCTCGTGTCGTACGCAGAGACGGCGCCGGTGGTGGTGACGAC
>JAYUXE010000253.1:0-2280 GCA_043753165.1 Archangiaceae bacterium
GCCGAACGCGGGGCCGGCGAGCAGCAACAGGAAGAGACTCAAGCGCAGCATTCGAACGAAGACGCCCCGGCATTCAAACCCGTTCCCTCAGCTGCAGCGCTTCGCGGCCTCGCCGCGGCCCTCATTCCGGCGGAGCGCGCGACGGGTTCTTCACGCCCATCAGCTGGGCGGTGATGAACTCTTCGAGATCGCCGTCGAGGAACTTGTCGACGTTGCCGGTCTCCATGCCCGTGCGCAGGTCTTTCACCATGCGGTACGGAGCGAGCACGTAGCTGCGAATCTGCGAACCGAACGAGATGTCTTTCTTCTGGTCTTCGGCCGCGTTGCGAATGTCGGCGCGGCGCTTCATCTCGAGGTCGTAGAGCCGGGCGCGCAGAATCTGAAAGGCCATGTCGCGGTTGGCGCTCTGCGATCGTTCGGTCTGCGTGGTGATCATCATCCCGGTGGGGATGTGGCGCAGCTGCGCGGTCGACGACGTCTTGTTGACCTTCTGGCCACCGGCGCCCGAGCCGCGAATGAACTTGAGCTCGTAGTCCGTCTCGGGGATGTCGATCTTCACCTCGTCGTCGATCTCCGGGTAGACGTCGACGGAAACGAAGCTGGTCTGACGCCGCGCATTGCCATCGAACGGGCTGATGCGCACCAGGCGGTGCACCCCGACCTCGGCCTTCAGATAGCCATACGCGAAGTCGCCCGTGACGTGCAGCGACACGTTCTTGAAGCCCGCTTCTTCGCCGGGCACTGCGTCGCTGATCTCGACCCGCCAGCCGCGCTTCTCGCAATAGCGCGTGTACATGCGCAGCAGCATCGACGCCCAGTCCATCGACTCGGTGCCGCCCGCGCCGGCGTTGATGTCCATGAAGCAGGCGCGGCGATCGTTCTCGCCCGACAGCATCTTCGCCAGCTCGAGCACCTTCACCTGGCGCTCGACGTCGTCGAGGCCGCCCATCGCTTCGACCCGGCTCGCCTCGTCGTTCATCTCGGCGGCGAGCTCGAGCAGCGTCTTCGCGTCGTCCAACCCGCGCTGCGCTTTTTCCCAGGACGCCAGCGACTGCTCGAGCAGCGTCTTCTCTTTCAGCATGCCCTGCGCTTTGACGTTGTCGTCCCAGAAGTTGGGAAGCGTCGAGTCTCTTTCGATCAGCGCGATGCGGCTCTTCTTGCGATCGAGGTCAAAGACTCCCCCGGAGGCCCATGAGGCGCCCCTGAAGGTCTGAGATGATTTCGTGCGTGTCCTTCGCCATGCGCGCTCACCTACCACACCCATTCGGTGGATCTTCATGACGATGGGGCCCGGCAGTGGTTAAAAGTCCGGCAAGTCCAACCGCTGTTTCAAACCCGAGGCCGTCACCATGAAATTCGAGCTCGCTCCCCTTCCGTACGCCAAAGACGCGCTGGCGCCCCACCTCACCGCCGAGACGCTGTCGTTCCACTACGAGAAGCACCACCAGACGTACATGACGAACCTGAAGAACCTGCTCGCCGGTAAGCCGGAAGCCGAGAAGTCGCTGGAAGAGATCGTGAAGTCCGCGCCCCCGGGCCCGCTGTTCAACAACTCGGCGCAGGTGTGGAACCACGACTTCTATTGGACGTCGATGAAGCCGAACGGTGGCGGCGAGCCGACGGGCAAGCTGCTCGAGGCGATCAAGAAGGACTTCGGCAGCTTTGCCGAGTTCAAGGGCAAGTTTCAGGACGCCGCGGTGAAGCAGTTCGCGTCCGGCTGGGCCTGGCTCGTGAGCAACAACGGCAAGCTCGAGATCACCACCACCGGCAACGCCGAGACGCCGCTGACGAAGGGCGCCACCTGCCTGCTCACCTGCGACGTCTGGGAGCACGCCTACTACATCGACTACCGCAACCTTCGCGCGAAGTACGTCGAGACGTATCTGAACAGCCTCGTGAACTGGGACTTCGCTTCCGCGAACTTCAAGTAACCGGTTTGGAACCGCGGCGATGGGCGAGCCAGGTTGCGGCCGCCATCGCCACGGACACCGGCAGCACCAGCGCAATCAGGTTCCAGTTCTGCTGGTCGAACATCGGCAGGACTTTCACCCCCACGCCAAGCACCGCCGTCACGGCCAGCGCCGACCACGCCCAGCGAATCGCGCGGGGCGCACGCCGGCTGCCGAAGATCGCCATCACGCCCAGCGGCAGCAGCGCGAAGGTGATGGGGTTCACCAGAAACAGGTTCTCGTTGCGGTGCGCGACCGTGTGGTTGGTGAAGAGGCCGACCACGAACAGGAACACGCCCAAGGATCCCCACGCCAGCCCCAGCAACACGTG
>JAYUXE010000254.1:0-2277 GCA_043753165.1 Archangiaceae bacterium
CTCGACGCCGGACGCGCGGCCCCGGTCGTGCAGACCAATCTCCCGGTAGTCACGTGTTCAACCACGAAGGCCCATCGCGCAGCCTGAAGACGAACGCGATTGTCGCGGGCTACCTCGCCTTCGTCGCGGGCTTCGTCAACTCGGGCGGCTTCATCATGATTGGCTCGTTCGCCTCGCACGTGACGGGCAGCATTGGGCGAATCAGCACCGACGTCGCGGCGGGCGAACCAGGAGCGGCCGCTTTGGCCATGCTGATGGTGGCGACGTTCTTTGCAGGAGCGTTCGTGGCGACGCTGATCATCGAAGGGCACTCGGCGACGAAGCGGTCGCGTGCCTACGGGGTTGCCCTGGGAATCGAAGGCGCGCTGCTGGCGCTCTTCGTCTTTGTCGCGGGGCTCTCGCAGGCGACGCACCCCCGCCTGCTCGACGCCCAGGCGGCCATTCTGTGTCTGGCGATGGGGATGCAGAACAGCCTGGTGACGCGGCTCTCGGGAGCAGTCGTCCGCACCACGCACCTCACCGGAGTGATGACGGACCTCGCGATTGAAAGTGCCCGCTGGTACCGCTGGCATCGGGCGAAGCTCGCGGTGATGCCCATGCTGCTCGGTTCGGGAAGCAAGGCCGAACGGCCGCAGCCGGGCCGCGCAGGACTGCTGGGCACCATCGTCGTCACCTTCATCGCCGGCGCATTGGTCGGCGCCGTGCTCACGTTTCGAATCAGCCGGTGGGCGATGGTGCTGCCCGCGATGGGAGTGTTGGCGGCGTCGATCAAGGCGGCGTGGCCGGCCCGGGCGTCTTAATCAGCCCTTCGAAGTCATTGAGGAAGTCGCGCGGTGAAGACCGAGCCTGGCTCTGCGGACGCCACGGTCAGCGTGCCGCCCTGTGCTTCCACCGCGAGCTTGCAGAAGGCGAGGCCCAGGCCGTGCCCAAGACGCTGCGGGTCGAGCTGAACGTACCGCTCGAAGATGGAAGCCCTGACCGCGTCTGGAACGCCAGGCCCTTTGTCTGCCACCGACAGCTCGACGGCGCCGGGGCGCGACCGGCCTGACAACTTGACCACGCTTCCGCGTGGTCCGTGGCGAATGGCGTTGTCGACCAGGTTCTCCAGGACACGCTTGAGGAGATCGCGATCAGCAACGACGGTGTCGGGCTCGAGCGCAGTGTCCAGGCGAATACCGGCCGCACCGGCTTTGAGCCCGACAGATTCGAAGATTTCCTCGACCAACGACCGCAATGCGAAGGTGTCCGACCGGGGGACCAGCTGGCCTTCTTCGGACTTGCTGATGTCGAGCAGGTTGCGAAGCATTCGCGTCAGCGTACGGGCCTCGTCGCGAACATGAGCGGCCGAAGCGCGCGCGCGGGGTGACAGCCCAGGCTCGCCGAGCAACACCTGCGCATGAAGGTCCATCGCGTTGACGGGGCTCTTCAGGTCATGCACGAGAAACGCGGTGAGCCGTTCTTTCTGCAGCTGCAGCCTCATCAAATCGTCGCGCTGTTTTCGAATGAACTCGACGCTCGAACGCAGCTCTTCGCCCATGCGCCGCACTTTGAGCGCGGCCTCGACCCGCAACACGAGCTCGGTGGGGCGAACGGGTTTGGTGAGGAAATCATCGCCGCCCGCGCGCAGGGCCTTGTCGAAAGTGTCGACGTCGCGCTGGGCGGTGAGGAAGACGATGGAGGTGTCGGCTCCGCCGGGCAGGCTTCGAATCTTGGCGCACACGGCAAACCCGTCAGTGCCCGGCATGCGGACGTCCAACAACACGCACTGCGCAGCGGTGTCTTCGAACGAACGGATGCCTTCGTCACCGCCGGTGGCGAGAATGACCTGGTAGCCCTCGTCTTCCAGAGTCGCTTTGGCGAGCGCGCGGTTCTCGGCGTTGTCGTCGACAACGAGGATGCGCGTCTCGGCCGGGTTCACGACTTGTGCGACTGGCTGCCGAGCTCGTCCTTCAGCTGGCGGAAGCTGGCGATCAGCTCGTTCAGATTCTTTCGGGCGTTCAGCTGCTCGTTGTCGAGGCGCGTCTCGAGCGCGTCGAATTGCTGCCGCGCGTTCATGCTCGCCAGGTGCATCTGAACTTTCAGCTCGTCGCGCATCGTCTTCAGCACTTCGTAGCTGTCTTTCACTTCGTCTGACCATCGGTTGCTGGTGGCTTCGCTCATGGTTTTTCTCCGGGGTGAGCCCGGGGCCGTCGCAACCGTCGTGCCCCCGCCTCCAGCAGTGAAGCCACCCTGCTTTTGCGCATGCCACGCGTGCGTGCAAATTTTGCGTGGGCGTGG
>JAYUXE010000255.1:0-5506 GCA_043753165.1 Archangiaceae bacterium
GCCCGGCACGCATGTGCCCATCACCACGCCCCAGGCGCTCATCGACGCGCGGCCCGACTACGTCGTGGTGCTCGCGTGGAACTTCTTCGACGAGATCGCCCGCCAGCTGAAGGCGTACACGGACGCGGGCGGGAAGCTGATCACCCCGGTGCCGGCTCCGAAGATCCGATGAAGGCCGTCATCCTCTGTGGTGGGCAGGGCACGCGCATTCGCGAAGCCAGCGAGTCGCTGCCGAAGCCGATGCTGCCCATCGGTGACAAGCCGATCGTCTGGCACATCATGAAGTCCTACGCCGCGCATGGCGTGAAGGAGTTCGTGCTCTGCCTTGGCTACAAGGGCTGGCTCATCAAAGAGTTCTTCCTCAACTACCGCGCGATGACGAACGACATCACCGTCTCGCTGGGGGCCGACCGCGGCGTCACGCTGCACGGCAATCGCATCGAAGAAGACTGGTCTGTCACGCTGGCGGAAACCGGCGAGCACACGATGACCGGCGGCCGCGTGTCGGCGATTCGCAAGTACGTCGAGAACGACGAGCACTTCTGCCTGACCTACGGCGACGGCGTGTCCGACGTCGACATCGGCAAGCTGATCGCGTTCCACAAGAAGGAAGGCAAAGTGGCGACCGTCACCGCCGTGCGTCCTCCCGGCCGATTCGGTGAGCTTCGCATCGACGGCGCGCAGGTCAGCGAGTTCAACGAGAAGCCGCAGACGTCCGAGGGGTACATCAACGGCGGCTTCTTCGTCTGCGACAGCAAGCGCATCTGGGACTACCTCGACGACGATCCCAAGGTCGTCTTCGAGCGCGACCCGCTTCAGAAATTGTCGGGCGACAACCAGCTGTCGGCGTTCACCCACGGCGGCTTCTGGCAACCGATGGACACGCTGCGTGAGTTCAACCTGCTCAACGACTTGTGGGCGCACGGCGACGCGCCGTGGAAGGCCTGGAAGTGAACGCGGCCGAGCTGCGGCGCGCCTATGCCGGCAAACGCGTCTTCCTCACCGGCCACACGGGCTTCAAAGGCGCATGGATGGCGCTGTGGCTCGAAAAGCTCGGCGCGAAAGTCGTCGGCTACGCCCTCGCCCCCACCGAACCGCGCGGCGTCTTCACGGTCGCCGGCGTCGAGAAGGCCGTCGATCACCACCTGGGTGACGTGCGCGACGAGCACGCAGTTCGTGCTGCTCTCGTCGCCGCCAAGCCCGACATCGTCTTTCACCTCGCCGCGCAGGCGTTGGTTCGCAAGAGCTTCGAAGAGCCGCTGCAGACGCTGGACACGAATGTCCGCGGAACCGCCCATGTGCTCGAGGCGCTCAAAGCCCTGAAGGCCCCGGTCGCGTGCGTCGTCGTCACCAGCGACAAGTGCTACGAAAATCAGGAATGGATCTACGGCTACCGTGAGAACGAGCCGATGGGCGGCTACGACGTCTACTCGATGAGCAAAGGCGCGGCCGAGCTCGTCACGTCCAGCTGGCGCCGCAGCTTCTTCCCCATCGAGAAGATTGATCAGCACGGCGTGAAGGTCGCCAGCGCCCGTGCCGGCAACGTCATCGGCGGCGGCGACTGGGCGCAAGACCGCATCATCCCCGACGCGATCTCTGCGCTGCATGCCGGCACGCCGATTGGCGTACGCAGCCCCAAGGCCGTGCGTCCATGGCAGCACGTGCTCGAGCCACTGGGCGGCTACCTCTGGCTCGGAGCGAAGCTCATGGGCGCCGACCCCGGCCGTTTCTGTGAAGGCTGGAACTTCGGGCCGGATCTGGGCGCGACAGTGCCGGTCGCTCCACTCATCGAGAAGGTGATCGAGAAGTGGGGCAGCGGCCGCTGGGAAGACTTGAGCAAGCCCGACGCGCTGCACGAGGCCGGCATCTTGCGCCTCGCGATCGAGAAGGCGCAGGTGAAGCTCGGCTGGTCACCGCGGTGGGATCTGTCGGCCGCCGTCGGCAACACCGTCGCGTGGTACCAGGCCCAGCTGTCCGGGGCGGCTCCGCAGAAGCTCGCCGACCTCTGCCGTTCGCAGATCGACGCGTACCTGCCTGCTACGGCGTGATGCGGATGATGGTGTCGTAGAAAATGCCAGTCACCCAGTCGTAGCCGCCGAAGAGGTAGCCGTTGATTCCGTCAGACGTTGCCGCGCGGCCGTGGTGCCGGTGCGGCAGCGGCATCGGGAACAGTGTGACGGTTCCGTTCGCAGGGTTGAAGCGGGTGACGCCATCGATGGGTGTGCTGCCGTACTGGCCTCCGAGCAGATACGCGTTGCCACCGATGTTGAACGGCGCTGCGCCCCACGCCGCGTACGGCAGGGTCTGGGGCAGCGTCGCGGCCTGCTTGGTGACGGGATTGAAGCTGGCGATGTCGGTGATGAAGCCGGCCACCGTGCTGCCGCCGAGCAGGTAGATCTTCGTGCCGTCGTAGAAAGCGTCCGGTGATTCGCGCGCGAATGGCAGCTGCGTGCTCTCGAGGGCCAGCGTTTCGGTAACAGGGTCGAAGCGGAGGATGTCGGCGATCTTGTTCCCGCCGTCGAAGCCGCCAAACAGGTAGACGTTCGTTCCGTCCCACGCGGAGCCCATGTTGTAGCGGGGACTCGGCAGCGTCGCGGACAGCGTGACCACCTGGCCCGTCGCTGGGTCAAACCTGAGAATCTGATTGGTCAGCGTCGGCACCGCGAGCCGGCCACCGAACAGGTAGATGTACTTTCCGGCGTAGACCGCAGACGCGGCCTGTACACCCGCGGGCAACACCGACAGGCTCTTGGTCAGGACCTGGGTCGAGGGCGTGTACTTGTAGATGTCGGCGCTGCAATTCATCGATGACGCCAGACCGCCGAACACCCAGATCGCTTCCCCTGTCCACGCCACGCTCGGCTCGTGAAGTGCCTTCGGAAGATGGGTCTCGGTGATGCTCACCAGCGGGAAGCCGCCGTCGGCGATGACGTAGCCCGTGCCCATTCCACCGCCGCCGGCTCCGCCCCCGCTGGGCAGCCCGCCGCCGGACCCCGGACTTCCTCCGCCGGTTCCACTGCCGCCGCCAAACCCGCCACCGCCGCCAGCGCCTGACGATCCACCGCCACCAACGCCCGGCGATCCGCCGCCTCCAACGCCCGAAGAGCCTGACCCGCCACCGTTCGGCGAGCCCCCGCCGGAACCCGGCGTGCCGCCTCCAGTCCCGCCACCGTGCCCCGCGTCAGGTGAGGGTATCGAGGTCGGCCCGCACTGACATGCGGCGAAGCCTGACACGACAAACAGCGCGACCACGAGCCGAAGCGTCATCGCACAAACCTAACAAACCTAGAGAATCCGAAACTGGTGCGAGTACAGAAACCAGAAAAAGCCCTGGGTGATTGCGAGGCAGGAAATGACGGGTGCCTGCAGCGATGGCCGTTTGGCGAGCCAGATGCCGATGGGCAGAAACGCGGGCCAGCAGCTGGCGGAATAGCGGCCCATGCCGGCCGCGCCACTGCTGAGGACGACGACCATCAACGTCACACCATGCGCGGCGAGCTCGGCCCACTGTTTCTTTCGCAGCAGCAGCGCGGCACCCACTGCCGGAATCATCGCGATGACGATGTAGTAAAAGTACTCGGGCCGTTCACGGTACGGGACGTTCATGATGACCTGGCGTGCGCCGTACCAGACCCAGTCATTCCACCCGATCTTCCGCGAGTTCCAGAACGCCAGCGCATCGCCGGTGTTGACGTACAGGTAGTACGAGAACACCGCGAGGAAGACCCAGGGGATCAGCAGGCCGAGAATTCCCCAGTTGAGCAGCAGCTTCTTCGGGTTCGTGCCGCGCTCGCGCACGTGCGCCGCGATCAGCGCAGTGCCGCCCGAGAGTGTCAGGTGGCGCGCCATCACGCCGAGCCCGAGCACGAGCCCTGCCCACAAATGGTTGCCACGGCGGGCGAGCAGAATCGCCCCCGCCGTCGCGATGATCATCAGCGACTCGGGGTACGCGCACGCCTGAAAGAACGCGAACGGGTACGCCGCAAATGCAATCAAGCCCCACCTCGCGGAGTCTTCGTCGGACGCCTCGATGAACAGCTTGTGGATGATGAAGTACGACCCGAGGCTCGCGATGTTCGCGACCACCACGAAGACGATCACGTGGTGGATGCCAGTCACCTTCTCGACGGCCCACCCAATCATCGGCAGCAACGGGAAGACCTTCGCGTTCTCGACGATCGGGTAGCCCTGTTCGACGATGCGCCGAAACCAACCGCAGTCCCACCGGCAGAACGCGTCGACCCACGGATATGGCTGGAAGAGGCGGAAGCGATCGTCGTCGTGGAGGTAGAGGCTCGGCACCAGCTCCATGCCCATGAAGGACGTGGCGACGAGCGCGATGCGGGTGAAGAGGAAGACCTGCACCGGGAAGCTGAAGATGCGCCGCAACCACGGGCGGGGTTCAGCTGCAGGCGCCGGCACGGCTTCCATCATGGGCAGCGCAGTTGCCCGACCTCGTTCGCCGGGTCAAGGAATCGCGGCCGCCCCTCGTAGTAGAGAGTCACAATGCTCACCCGCCTGCTGGTCGCTGCCGCGGTGCTCACCCCCACGCTCGCGTTTCCGTGTTCGGGGCTTACCTGCGAGGCCACGTTCAGCACGATTCCGGCAGCAGGCTCGACGATTCCAGCGAATGCGCCGGCAGTCGGTATCCGCGCCACGCTGTTCAGCGAAGCGCTGGGCGACGGTGGTTCTTGGTTCCGGACCTCGTCGGTGACTTCGTCTTCGCTGCGACTGGCGACCGGCGTGACCCTGCTCACGACCGCTGTGACCATCGAAGACGCGCTGCTTTTCTTTACCGATGGCGGGCTGGCTCAAGGTTCGTCGTACGTCGTCAGCTTCGGCACCAACGTGATTTGCACAGGCGATGCCGGCTTCAACATCGGCCCGGCCGCTCCCCTGCCCACCGTTTCAGCGACATTGGCGCTTGAAGGTTTCGAAGTGAATCAGGGCCAGCCGGGAAACTACTGCGGTGGCAACGTCGGGCCGGTGCAAGGCGCGAAGCTTCGCATCGTCGCTTCCAACGAGATGACGCCGTGGCTGGCGCTTGCGCGGTGGGAGCTCGAGGTTGACGGTGAGAACTGGTCCACCTCCACGTATGGACGCATCGGCACCGTCCCCCAGATTGGCTTGGTCTCCGGCTACCGCAGCGGCATCGACTCATTTCATGTGAAGTGCGGCACGTGGGATGGCGGCAGCTCGAACCTTGGCGTCGGCACGCACCAGGCCCGCGTGCTCGCACGAATCGCCGGGGTCGCCGCTCCGATCGCGTCGAACACGATCAGCGTGACATTCGACTGCGCGGGCGCAGATGCGGGCGTCGCGATTCCAAATGACGGCGGCAGCAACATTCCGAAGGAAGACGGCGGTGGCGTGACCCCTCAGCCCAATACCCCGGACGGCGGCTACGACGCGGGCGTGCAGGACGGCGGCGTCGGAGGTCCCTCTGGGCGGGGCGGTGGCTGTTCGGCGCTGCCCGGCAGCCAGTCCTTGCTGATGATGTCGATGG
>JAYUXE010000256.1:0-2273 GCA_043753165.1 Archangiaceae bacterium
TCCGAGCCCGCGGCGAGCGAGATGAAGCCCTTTCCGTTTGGCCGGAAGGCGGCCACCTTCTCTTCTTCCGGCGCGTCTTCCACGATGCCGACGAAGCCCGTGCCGTCGATGACTGCGGTGAACAGGTACGACGCGTGCGCTTCGTAGGTGAGCGCCGGCTCTTCCGACGACGTGAGCTCGAACGAGCCCTGGCTCGAGTCCTTCAGCTTCAGCGCGGTGCCGCCCTTCTTCGTCAGCGTCATCGTCGCGCCTTCAATCGCCGTCGGCGCTTCCTGTTGCAGGCCTTCACCATTCCGCGTGCCGAAGTACGCGAAGACAATCGTCTGCTCGGGCACGGTCACCGACGCGCCGCCGTCGTTCAGGAAGACGCCCGCATCGAAGGGAATGCCGCCATCGATGAAGGGGATGCTGGCGTCGAGGCCCGCGACCGCGTCGGGCCCGATCACGATGGGTGGCGTATGCAGCAACGTGCCGACGATCACCTTTTTTGCCTGCACCTGGTTGCTGGTCTTGTTGATCAGGTCGCAGCCGGAAAAAGCGGCCAGGGGCAACAACACCGCAAACAGTAGCTTCCGAATCGTCATGATGGGGCAGCATAGACAAAAAGGTTCCCTTGGCTTCCTCGCGCATCCAATCAGCTGGCAGACGCTTCGCGCGACGCTTCGGCGTCTCGTTCTTCTGGGCGTTGATGATCGGCTCGCTGTTCGGAGGCCTGGTCGCCTTCCGCGTTTCGCGCGCAGTCACCGAAGACCCGCCGAAGTGGCACGAAGCGCTGCGCCTCTACGTCGAACGGCTCGAGCTGATGACCTTCGACTGGCGCATGAAGGCGTACGGCGAGCAGGCCACGCGTTCGGACGAGGTCGTGCTCGCCACCGTCGACGACGACACCCTCGCCAGCGCACGCGAGGCCAACAACCCGGCACTCGCGATTCGCCCGTGGCCGCGCGAGGTCTACGGCGGGCTGGCCGAACAGGCGCTTCGCGAAGGGGCAGGGCTGGTGCTGCTCGACGTGCCGCTTTCCGATCTGTCGCCGCGCACCTGCCTTCCCTGCCGGGCCGAAAAGGTGAAGACGGACGACGAGCTGCTGGGGGCGCGGCTCGAAAAAATCGCCGACAAGGTCATCCTGCCCGTCGGCTGGTCGTCGTCCGCGCCGCGCCCGCCCGACCGCGAGCTGAAGCCCTGGATGCTGAAGGTGGCCGAGCAGCCGCTGACGGATGCCGCGCCGCTCGAAGAGGTGCGCCGGCTGCTGGTCGGCCGCAACCAGGCGTACCTGATTCCCGCGGGCGACAAGCTGCAGCTGTGGGCCTCGGCGCTCACCGAACAGCGTGCGCAGGGCCTCGGAAAAGAGCTCGAAGTGAAGACGCTGGTGGTCCGGGCGCAGACCCCCGACGACGCCGCGTTCGAGGTCAACCAGACGTGGCTGTCGGTGAAGTCGGCCGAGATCACCGTCGAAGGCATCGACCCGGCGAAGCTCACCCGTGCGCGAATGCTCGAAGGCCCCGTGCCCGCGCTGCAGGTGCCCGGGGTGGTGCTCGGCCCCGCGCGCATCGTGCCCGACTTCGATGGCGAGGTTCGCGACTTCCCGCATCTCGTCGCCACCGAGCTCGACGGCAAGCTCGCCGTGCTGGCCTCTGCGCCACTGCTCGCGGTGATGAAGCTGACGAACTCGACCCACCTGCGCTGGTTCCGCGGCACGTTGTTCATCGGTGACCGGCTGATCGTGCCGATGGGCGAAGACGGACGCAGCCTGCTCGCGTGGGATGCGCCCGAGGTGGGCACCGGCGGCCGCGGGACGGTGAAGCGCGCGGTGCCCGTATGGCGGCTGCTGCTCAACCTCGACGACGATGACAACAAGCGCGGCGTGCGCCACCACGACAACGAGCTCGCCGGCCGCGTCGTCGTCTTGTCCGAAGCCGGAGGTCAGCACGTGTCGACCGCCATTGGCCGCCTTCCGCACGGGGCGGTGATGGCGCAGGCGTTGGTCAACCTGCTCCACGCGCGTTCCGTCACGCGCACCGCGGCCCAGCTCGACTTCTGGATCACGATCGCCTTTGCGTTCGGCGGAGCGCTGCTGGCCGTCGCCTATGCCAGCGTGTTCCCGCGTTCGGGCTGGGCCGGCTACGTCGTGACCCTCTCTTTGATCGCAATCGGGGTCGCCTACGGGTCGCGCACGATCCTGATCTCGCAGCTGCGGTGGGTGCCCGTCGTCGCGCCCGTCGCCGCCGCTTCGCTGACCTTCCTCGCGTCGCTGGGCTACGCGCGCACGCTCGAAA
>JAYUXE010000257.1:0-2268 GCA_043753165.1 Archangiaceae bacterium
TCTGCACGCGGAATCATTGGGCGTGTCGAGGCACGCGAGCGTCGAAGTCCGCAGCGCCTCGTCGACGAGATCGCCGAGCTTGTGGTGGGTGCCCTGCACCCAGCCGCCAAAGCCGATGAGACACATCGAGTCGAGCGCAGTCACAAAGCCGGCTCGGGACGCGGCAGGAAATCCCTCGGCCGCCCGCGATGCCCCGAGGTACGTCGCGAAGTAGCCGTACTGCCGCATCACCGAAATGACGGGCTTCGTGTACCCGGTCGAGACCGTGAGCGACGTCGGCTTGCGCAGCAGGGAGACGGTGCCGAACGAGTCGAGCCGCGATTGCCACTGCGGAGCGATTCCCACCACCGCAGTCAGCTTCCCGCCCGAGCCGTATGTGCGTTCGAGCGACTGCGCGGCGAGCACGGCCCCACCCCCCTGGCTGTACCCCAGCATCGCGATGCGGGCGTCGAACGTCGCGGGCGTGTGCAGCTTTCGAAGCGCGCGCGCCGCGTCGAGCGTCGACTGCCCCGTGTCGCGGTTGTCGACGTACGCCTGCACACCATCGGTGCCGAGCCCGGCGAAGTCAGGCGCGATCACCGCGTACCCCTTGCCCGCCCACGGCAACGCGAGCTCGAACACGCCTTCTGCTTCCTTGCTCGGGGCGCAGGCATCGGCAACGCCGACGGACGGATGCGCGATGACGATGATGGGCAGGGGGTACGCGAGCGGCGTCTGCGGCAACCACACGCGCGCCGAGCTCACCGCCCACGCGCCGTTGCCCCGTTTCGTCCAGAACGCGAGGCGATACACGCCGACTTCGCTGGTCGCCGCCGGTGCCTTTTTCTTCACCTCGGCCAGGCTCAGGTTCTTCTCGAACGCGCATCGCACTCGGTCGCCACGTGCGTCATCGGTCGCAGGGACGCCGGGCGCGGACGCGTAGACGGCGTCGATCGCATCGGTGCAGGGCAAGGCGGGCGCTCGCGCGTTCGGCGGAAGAGACGGCGTGCCGGCGTCCTCGGGGATTCCCGCGTCGTTCAGCGGGCTGCCGGCGTCGACGACGACGCCCGAATCTTTCTCGGGAACTTCGACCAGCGGGCCCGCGGCGCCGCACGCAGCCAGACAAAGCATCGCGAGGGCGGCGCGCATGCCGAGCTTCTTAAATCTATTTGCCGACAGACTGCAAATTGGCCAACGGCCAAGGATTCAGTGCGCGATGGGTCGGGCCCGAAGCGTCATACGCGAATCAGCCCGGGCGTCTTGTTGATCAGCAGGTCGAGCCAGAGGTTCGACTGTTTCTCGAGCACGGTGTTGGCGCGAAGGCGCGCGTTGAGGTGCGTGAAGTCGACGTCGTCGAGGTGCTGGTCCTGGTTGAAGCACGAGAAGACGAACGACTCTTTGCCGGTCTTCGGGTCCACGTGGCGCTGCAGGCACTGGGCGCAGATCTCTTTCATCATGCACTGCATTGGCGAGTTGATGCTGCCGACGGCGGTGTGGGCGGGCTTCAAATAAGGCTGCAGCACGCCATGCCGCGCGTCCTTCACGGCCTTCATCATGCGGTCGCTGCCGATGACGATCAGCCGATCGACGGTGCGCAGCGGGACGACCTGCCGCCCGAGCTCGCCCTTGGCGTACGCGACCATCGCCTGCACGACGTTGCCGCGGAACGTTTGATCCTGCTCGCGGCGAGGCGTGATCAGCTCGCCCGAGTCGACCGACCAGATCACCTGGTCCGTGCCCTTCTCGACGTCGTCCATCTTGTAGCTGTCTTCCTTCGTCCGGTACCCGGCGAAGTAGATGACCGCGCAGCCCGCGGCTTCCAGGGCCTGACCAATCGAGAACAGCACCGCGTTGCCGAGGCCGCCACCGACGAGCAGCACCGTCTCGTTGTGCGGAATCTCGGTCGGGGCTCCCGTGGGCCCCATCAACACCACCGGTTCGCCCGGCTTCAGCGCCGCGCACAGCCGCGAGCTGCCGCCCATCTCGAGCACGATCGTGCTCATCAGGCCCTTCTCTTTGTCGACCCACGCGCCGGTGAGCGCCAGCCCTTCCATCGCGAGCGTCGTCTCTTCCACGCGCGGCACGCGGCGCTCGAAGTTCTGCAGCCGGTAGAACTGCCCCGGGTGGAAATGCTTCGCGGCGAACGGCGCGCGCACCACCACCTCGACAATCGTCGGCGTCAGCCGGTTCACCGCGACGACCGTGGCGAGGAAGGCGTCGTCGAGCCGCTTGAACAGGTCGGCACTCGAACGAACCGTCGACGACGCGGCCGCGATTTCCTTCGCGAAC
>JAYUXE010000258.1:0-2267 GCA_043753165.1 Archangiaceae bacterium
GCCGACATCAGCGATTCCCAGCTGCCGTCGCCGTCGAACACCACCTGCTCGATGAACGCTTCCGATTCCTTTTCCATCAGGCCCGCGATGGCGGGCGTCCACGTCGGGAACACGGTCGCCGACTTGCCGACGTTGTGAATGCGATCGAAGTCGAGCCACTGGCGGTGGAACTCGACGACCTGGTTTCGCGCGGCAGCGACGTCGAGCATCCGTTCGGCCTGCGCGGCGACCTGCTCTTTCGTGCGCAGCTCGCCTTTTGACGCGGCGAGGAACAGCGCGTCATCGGGCATCGAGCCCCACAGCATGTACGAGAGGCGAACCGCGACCTCGTAGTCGTCGAGCTTCGCGAGCCCGGGTGGCAGGCGGCGGTCGGGCACGGGCGCGTTCTGCACTTCGACGCGGTAGAGGAAATCGGGCGCCTGCAGCGCGGCCTCGATGACGAGGCGAAGGCCGGCGATGAACGCGGGCTGCACGTTGTTCGCGGCGTCGACCGAGCCCAGCGCCGTGCCCTGCGTGTAGGCGCTCTGCAGCATCGCGCGCGTGTCTTCGTCCAGCGGGCGGCGGAAGACGCGCAGCCCAAAGGCGTCGATGAACTTCGCCGCGCACGCGTCATCGGACAGCGGAACGCCACAGCTGTACCAGGGCAACGTCCCCAGCCGCGACGTCACGCGCAGGGAAATCTGTTCCGACGCCGACATGTGCTTCTCGACCAGCGCGGACGTGGTGGTCAGCGCCATCGCGTTGTTGTTGAAGCCCAGGCCTTCTTCTTCGGCGTTGAACTCGGCGGCGGGGTGCGTGGCGTCGCCCAGCAGGTCGAGCACCGTGCGGTCGTATTCGATGCGCGTCATCCGGCGAATCGGCGACGGGCCCGGCATCACGTCATCGGTGCACGCCGTGCGAACGGGCGGGGCGAGCGTTGCGGGCGGTTTCACCCCCACGGGCGGCGGCTTGCCGGGGATGAGGGGGTCTTCGCTTTCAGGCGGGAAAATCACCGCGTCGCACCCCGCCAGCAGCAGGCACAGCACGGTGAAAATTCTTCTGGGCAGCATCCCGTGCCGACGTGCCGGATCCATGCCGCATTTTTCGGACCCAACCCAATGAAATAATTCAGGTAATTCGGCGGCATCAACGGGTTACGTGGAGCACCGACAGTCCACTGACTGAAGCCGCGACATCCCCCGGAAAAAGCCGCGATCGGCATCGGATGTTTACAGCGAAAACCGGAAGGCCAGAATCGGGACGCCGCGGCGTGGGCTGCGTTTGATCTAGTCTTCGCGCGCCGCAAGGGGGCCTGGGATGACGAAGCTGCTGCTCACGGTGCTGCTCGCTGCCGCACCGGCCGAAAAATCGAAGCTCGCCGTGCTGTCGTTGACCCCGGCCGGCGACGTCGAGCCGTCGGTCGCGCGCAGCCTCACCGACCTCGTCACCGCAGAAGTGGACGCCCGCGGTTACTTCGACCCCATCTCGTCGAGCGAAATCGAAACGATGCTGGGCGCCGAACGCCAGCGCCAGCTGCTTGGCTGCGGTGAAGACTCCACCAGCTGTCTCACCGAGCTCACCGGCGCGCTCGGCGCAGGCTTCATGCTCACGGGCTCACTCGCGAAGGTCGGCGGCGTCTTTCAGCTCAACCTGCAGGTCGTCGACACGCGAAACGCCCGCACGCTGGGCCGCAGCTCGAAGCTCGCTCGCGACTTCGAGAGCCTTCGCCTTCAAGTTCCCTACGCCGTCGCAGAAGCGTGCGGCACGCCACTGCCTGCTCCGCCGTCGCGCGTGCTGCCCTACACGATGATTGGTGTCGGCGCCGCAGCCGTCATTGGCGGTGGCGTCCTCGGCATCGTCGCGCTCAACAACGAGAGCCTGGTCCGCGGTGAGCTCGCCGCCGACGACATGAACCCCAACGTGCAGCTCAACTATGCGCAGACCTACCGCGACCAGCTGTCGCGCGCCGCCACCCAGAAGACCGTCGCCCTCTCTGCGCTCATCGCCGGGGCCGTGCTCGTCGGCGTCGGCATCTGGCTCATTCCCCCCGAAGCTCCGCAGCCCGGCCAGAAGGTCGGCCTCGTGCTCACCGGCAACGGGTTCGCCGTCGTCGGGACGCTGCCGTGATTCGTCGCGCTTGCGCGCTGCTGCTGCTCGCCTCCTGCACGCCCGGCCCGCTCGAAGGTGGCGCCTACCGCTGCGACTTCGGTGGCCCGGCAGCGCAGTGCCCCGAGAACTGGCGCTGCGGCATCGAGAGCCACTGCCACTTCCTCGGCGATGTCTCGCGC
>JAYUXE010000259.1:0-5480 GCA_043753165.1 Archangiaceae bacterium
AGGATCACCTTCAGCACCGCGACCTTCTCGAAGCCGTGGGGCCCTCGCTGTACGGCGAGAAAGATCTGCGCCATGCCGCCCTGGGCGATGCGGCGGATCAAGCGGTATCGGCCGAACTCGACAGGCTCCATCGTCGCGGCGCAGCTTAACCGACTAGAGTGCCGTGCCCATGTTCCTGCTGATGTTGTCGGCTGCGCTCGTCCTCGCCACTGCAGCAAACCCCGACCTTGCGCGCGGCGAAGAGCTGTTCACCCAGTACAAATACGCCGACGCAATCAAAGCGCTGACGAAGGCGCGCACGGCGAAGGGGCTCGACCGCGCGAGCCTGCTCAAGATCCTCGAGCTCACGGGCGTCTCGGCCGGCCAGCTGCGGCAGACGGCGCAAGCGCAGGCGGCGTTTCGTGAGCTGCTCGTGCTCGACCCTGCGCACCAGCTGCAAACCGAGTACGCCCCGCGCGTGATGACGCCGTTCTACGAGGTGCGTCAGCAGGTGATCGAGCGCGGGTCGTTGGAGGTCAAACCGATTGCGACGACGACGACCCGGGTCGAGTCGGTGGGCGTTTCCCTGGTGCGCGACCCGCTGTCGATGGCGCGTGGGGTGCGGTTCCATCTGCTGACAGACGGCGCGTGGAAGACGACCGATGCGATGTTGACCGCCGGAACAGCGACCCTGCCCGTCTCGGCGCCCGAGGTGACCTGGTGGGCCGAATTGTTGGGGGAAAACGAAGCAGTGCTCGCGATGGTGGGGTCGGAAGCTGCGCCGCGGGTCGATGGCCGTCCGACCCCGGTCGCTGCGGCCGAGCCCGCTGCGAAGGTCGAGAAGGTACCCACCCGTTCGAGCTCCCCTCTTCGCGGAGTCTCGTACGCCGTCGTGGGTGTCGGCGTCGTTGCGGCTGGCGTCGGCGCGTACTTCGGTGTGCAGTCGTCCGCTGCGTTTGCGCAGGTTCGTCGCGCGCCCACCGACAGCGTGGGCCGCATCACCGGGCTCACCGAACGGCGCGCGTACCAGCTCGATGCGCAGGGGAAGCAGCAAGCGATGATCGCGAACGTGCTCTTCGTGTCGGCGGGCGTGCTCGCAGCGGGCGGAGTCGCAATGTGGATCTCGGGGGCGCCCGTGGTGGTGACTCCGGCACCCAATGGCGTGGTCATCGCAGGGGCGCTGCCATGAGGAAGGCCGCTGCGCTCGTGGTCTCGGTGTTGCTCGTCTCTTGTCAGTGCGGAGGGCTGGATCTCACGCAGCAGCGCTTTGCGTGCATGACCCCTGCCGACTGTCTCGACGGGCGCGCGTGCGTCGCGGGTGAATGCGTGGCGCCCGATGGGGGAGGAACCGGCGCGGGCGGAGGCCTGGGAACTGGAGGCGGCGGAGGAATCAGCGCGGGCGGCGGTTCCGGCGGAGGCGACGGCGGCGGTGCAGCCGGAGGAATCGGAGGCGGTGACGCTGGCGTGGGCGGTGGCTCTGGGGTCGGAGGGGGTTCCGGCGGCGGCGCGTCCGCGGACGGTGGCTCCGACGCCGGGACGGATGCAGGCGTCGACGCGGGCGTCGACGCGGGCTTCGACGCGGGTCAGCCGCAGGGCGGGCTCTGCACGACGAACGCGCAGTGCACGAACGGCCGCTGCGTCGACGGCCGGTGCTGCAACAGCCTGTGCGGCACCGAATGCGACTTCTGCAACGTGGCGGGCAGCGAAGGCACGTGCACGACGGGGGCGCCGGGGCAAACGCCCTTCCCTGCATGTCCGTACGGCTTCGCGTGCAATGGCGTCACTGCCGCTTGCGTGACGACCTGCACCTCGGACGCGGGCTGTGTCGCCGCGCGCTGCGACACCAACGCGTGCGTCCAGAAGATCAGCGCGCTGAAAGACGACTTCAATGCCGGCGCGCTGAACGCTTCGGTCTGGGGCACGGTCGACAGCAACTGTTCGATCAACAACGACCAGTTCCAGGTGGTGACGCCCGCCAACTTGAGCGACTACTACTTCATCACTTCCGACCGGCTGTACGACCTGATCGACTCGGACCTTCGCTTCGAGTTGGTGAATGCCGGCAACCAGTCGCTGGGGAGCCTCGAGTTGTACACGTCGGCCTGCAACAGCGACTCGAACAACCAGTGCATCGACGTCCTCGCGTCGAACAACCAGGTCCAGATCCAGGCGCGCAACGGCAACCAGTACAGCATGGTCGCCGGCCCTTTCCCCCTCACCCAACTGCGGCGCTTCCGCCTTCGGGAAGGCACCGCCAACGTCTACCTCGACGTGCAGAACGACGCGGGCACCTACGTCGAGCTCGGCTTCGGCCCGAACCCCCTCAGCGTCGAGATGCGTTCCGTCCGCGTGTTGCTCGGAGCCGGCGCGTTCAACGGCGAAGCCGTCTCGAGCACCCAGCTGTGGGACAACGTCAACGTGCCGTAGGCCAGGCGGCTCCGAAGGTCTTCGCGTCGAGCCCTCGGACGCCGTACAGCGCGCGCCACTGGTCTGGCGAGTACGCGTTCGCGACGCCCGGGTATTTCTTCGCGAGCCGCGCCACGTCTTCCGAGCCGCGCGGCGTCGCCTTCAGCTCGGCCTCGAAGGTTGCCCGAACCGTGCCGGGCACGGCCTTCGTGAGCACGGTGCCGACGAAGAACTTGAACTCAGCCCCGTGGGCATCGCGCTCGACCTCGAAGTTCCTTCGGCCCGCGAGCACGTCGTCGATCGCCTGAAGCTTCGGCTTCCAGAGGTACTCGGGCAGATCATCGGTGGCCCTGGTCGGCAGGCCGGACACCGACTTCAACTTCGCGTCGTCGGCCATGTACGCGGTGACCATGTTTCCGGTGGCGTCGGTGACCGCGTACAGGTTCCAGGTCTTCGACGCCTTGCCCGGGGCGCCTTCGTGGCCGTCGCCCTGCTCGACGCCGTAGGTGCCGACGATCGTCAGTTGCTTCACCGCGACACCGGTTGAGAAACCATCGCGCTTCGAGAGCTTCAGCACCCCGGCGCTTTCGAGAGAATGCGTCGTCACGTCGACCGCGACGAACGGCTGGTTCCATACTTCTTTGCGCCCCTTCTTCGCGTCGTTGTGGATGTCGGCGACGACTCCGCCGCCGCCGTTCATCAAGAACTGGGTCGTGCCGTGAACCAAGTCGGCCGCGGTGAGGTTGCCTTTGAACATCGACTGCGGGTCGCTGAGCGAGACCGTGTCCGCGGTCGCCATCATCCAGTTGCCGAGATCCGCTCGGCTCAGCCACTGGCCGCCAATCCACACGCCCTTCTTCCCATCGGGCCCTTCGACGTCGACGGCCTTGTTGATCTTCTCATCGAGCGCAGCCCACGCCCACGCGTGACACTTGCCCCACCAGGACTCGGCCGACGTGTCGAAGAAGTCCTTCGAGTGCGCCAGCTTCTGAAAGCCATCGACCTTCACGCCGTACGCAGCGGCGGCGGCATCCAGCGCCACCCCGGGCGGCGTCTGCCGAATCCGTTCATTCTCGGCCGTGCTCAGCGCGATCGATGCAGGCGCCGACGAGCCATGCGCGAAGCGAAGCGGGCCGGCCTGCGTCGAGTCGTAGCCGCGCGTGTAGGCGGTGATGCCTGCTTCGCCATGCACGGAACCGTCACGGCCCAGCACGATGCGGTCGTCCGAGAAGGTGGCCGGGTTCGGGCCCGTGCGCGAGGCGATCACCGGAAGCGCGGTGCCGAGAAACGATTCGATCGTCTGCTTCGCTGCCGGGTCGAGCTTCGCGGCGTTGCGCGACAAAATCGCTTTGAGCTCGACGCGCTCTTCCTGAGAGAAGGCGCCGAAGTCTGACGTCGAGGCGCACAACGCTTTCGCTTCGGCGTCGGTGATTCGCTGGTCGCTGAGGGACTGCGCTTCGAGCTTGCGGAGGTTGGCGACGGTCACGGCGGTGACTCCTGGTTGGGGTGGTGCCGCCGCTGCTTCGCAAGCGTCCGGCCGCCCCCCCGCCAGAGGGGCGTTCGCGTTTTCTAAGAATCGGCAGACCACGTTCCGGGCCTGGCAAATCCCACCGGTGGGACCTCTGCACGTTCTGTTCATCCCGCCGCGGACGGCCATCGCCTTGCACCGCCGCCTCGCACGCGCATCTCGCGCGACAGGGGGAAGGAACTCATGAGGGTGACGGGGGCAGCGGCGTACGAGATCTACGAAGACGCGCAGGTTCGGGTGGTGTCCGACCGGCCGGTGTCAGCAGCGAAGGGCAAGGCGCTGGCGACGCGGGTCGAGCGCGCCTACGCGTGGGATGATCGAATCGAGAAGTGGAAATCGAAGGCGCCGCTGCGGCCGCAGATCACGGTCGAGGTGCTCTCGACGCCGGCCTTCCAGCGCTTCACCGGCGATCGCACGGGTGGGATCGCAGGCGTGACGACGGGCCCCAACCTGTTCGTGATGCCCGCCCGCGTGCTCGACGGCGCGGACGACAACACCCTCGCCCACGAGCTGGCCCACATTCAGGACTTCCGCGAAGCCGGCGTGCGGCTCGACGCGGTGCCCATCTACCTGCAGGAAGGAAAGGCGTACGTGCTCGGCGACAGGTACGGCGGCCGCAGCGAAGGCGTCGTCCGCACGCTCAGCCAGCTCACGGCCCACGACGCGA
This sequence comes from Archangiaceae bacterium, assembly GCA_043753165.1. GTDB lineage: Bacteria > Myxococcota > Myxococcia > Myxococcales > Myxococcaceae > JAGSPQ01. The sequence continues at coordinate 4,581 of JAYUXE010000259.1, forward strand.
AGGCGGTGCTCGCCGGCTTCAGAACCGCCCGCGATGAGTCCGGCGATCCGCGCTTCACGTACTACGGCGAAGTCACCGGCGCCTTGTTCGTCGAATGGCTGCGCACCCGGGGGAAGCCGGACGCCGTGCCCCGCCTCGCCCAGGCGATCAGCGATACCGGCCAGGGCGCCAGCTTCGACGCCGCCTTCCGCAAGCAGTTCGGCGTCTCGCTGCAGTCGGCCGAAGACGGCTTCATCCGCTACATCGCCGCCACCGAGGGAAAACCTCGCGAACGGCTGAAAGGCACGATCTACGCGTAACCTTTCTGGGGCGTCGTTCGTGATCTCCGCATGAACGACGCCCTCGATGTCGCCGTGGTCGGATCCGGCCCTTCCGGACTCGCCGTCGCGGCCCTGCTGAAGCGCCAGGGCCGGAAGGTCACCCTCTTCGAAGGCAGCCAGCGCCCCGGCGGCCAGGCGCAGAGCCCGCCGCTCGGCGGCATCCCAACCAACCTGGGCGCGCATGCGCTCTACCTCGGCGGCAGCGCGATGAAGGTCTTGAAGACGCTTGGGATCAGGCCGGCCGGCACGCCGCCGCCCACCGCCGGGCTGCGCATCTGGGCCAACGGGCGACTTCATTCCCTGACTTCGCCGCCACTCGACTGGAAGGAAACCTTCGCCTTCTCTCGACTGCTCGTCGGTTTCTACGCGTCGCCGCGCGCGAGCACGCTTCCCGGTGAGACCGTCGACGCCTGGCTCGACCGCACCTGCCCGTCGCCCAACGTCCGCAACATGTTGCAGCTGTTCCTCCGGCTCACCACGTACACCCACGCGCCCGGCGTCCTGGCAGCGGCCACGGCCTGCCAGCAGCTGCACCTGGGCCTCAAGGGCGTCACCTACCTGCCCTTCTCGACGCTGATCG
>JAYUXE010000260.1:0-2265 GCA_043753165.1 Archangiaceae bacterium
CGCCGAGGCCGACATCTCTTTCGAGGCGCACACGTTGGCCGACGTCTACGCCCGGCACATCACCCGCGTCGTCGCGTGGGCGGCGCGGCTGGGTGGCCCGGCGATTGATCCCGAGGATGTGGCGCACGACGTCTTCGTCACCGCGGGCCGGAAGCTGGGCGCGCTCGAGCCGGACGCGAACCTCGAGGTGTGGCTCTACACGCTGACGAACAACGAGGTCCGCAACCGGAGGCGGCAGCTGCGCGTGCGGCGGTTTTTGCTCGGGCTGTGGGGCAGGGGCCTGTCGGCGGAAGATCCGCAGCCACTGGCTTCCGACGCGCTCGAGCAGGCGGCAACCGCGTCTCTCGTTCGTACGGCGCTCGATCGATTGACCGAACGTCACCGCGAAGTGCTGGTGCTGTTCGAGCTCGAAGGCAGGTCAGGCGCCGAGGTCGCCGCCTTCGTGGGCGTGAAGGAATCCAACCTCTGGGTCGTGCTCCATCGCGCGCGGGCGGCGCTCGCGAAACAGGTCGAGCTTCTCGAGGAGGCAGCATCGTGATTCAGGATCCATCGCCCGCCGGACGCCGTGCCCTCGAGCTTTTGCGCCGGCATGACCCCGCGTCGTCCGTTCGCCCCGGGGCGGCCGAACGCATCGAGGCGCGGTTGAATCGACCGGCGAAGAAGGCGCGCTACGTGGCCCCGGTCGTGCTCGCCGGCGTCTTTTTCGCCACCGCGGGCTTTGCGGCGAGGGCGTGGTGGTCGCCGGCTCGAGGGGCGGACGTGAAGAAAGAAACGCCTCTGCCGCCCGCGGCGTTGCCGGCCGCTGCGGTGGAGCTTCCCTCGACTTCCCTCGGGATGAACGGGGCGCGCTCGTCGCTGCTGGAAGAGGCGCGGTTGCTCGAACGGGTGGCGCAGGCTCTGAAGAACGACAAAGTCACCGAAGCGCTGGCCGGCGTCGACGCGCACCGAACGAAGTACCCGGCGGGCGTGCTGCGCCTCGAAGCGCTTGGCTTCCGCGTTCAGGCGTTCGAGCAGCTCGCGTCTGCAGACGTGACGGACGCGGTGGCCGAGCAGTGGGTGTCGGCCTTGTCCGACCTGGGCCGCTGCGCCGAGGCCGCGCGTCTGCCCAAGAAGCCCGCGTTCGCCCGCGCGCTGAAAGGTTTCTGCCCGCGGTGACCTTTAGGGGGCGTGCGCCTTCTGCCCCTCGTGTTGCTGTTGTCCTGTTCGGCGTCCAGCCAGCTCGGCGAGCCCTGCACGCTGATCGCGCTGACCGCTGACGGCGGCCGGCGGTACCTGACGGACGCCGAGCTCGCGGGCGATAAGAAAGACTTCATCTCGTTCGGCAGCCTCGACTGCGAAGACCTGATCTGTGTCCGCACCTCGGGCGGTCACGGGTACTGCTCGAAGGGCTGCGAGGTCGACACCGGCTGCCCTGCGCCGATGGTCTGCCGCGCGCTTCTTCCCAACGACAAGTTCTGCGTGCGTCAAACAACGTTTTAACTGAGGTGCCCATGGCTCCACGACTCTTGTTGGTGATCGTCCTCGCATCGGCCTGCCAGACGTACGACTTCCAGCCCGAAGTTCCGTCGGCGTACTCGCAGAAGACGGACGCGAGGAAGATCGTCGGGCGGCAGTTCAAGCCGAACCTGATGTTCCTGATTGACAAGTCGGGCTCGATGAACTTCCCCGCCAACGACTCGGTGGCCCCGTGCACGCCGGGCTGCGGCCAATCGTGCCCTGCGGGGTGCAAGACGCGGCTCATCGAGCTCAAGTCGGCGATGGAAACCTTCCTTTCCACCAGCGGCTCCGTGGCGTGGATGGGGATGGCGGTCTTCCCGTCGGCGACCACGGCAACGGATGGCTGTGGTGCCACCGGGCCCGCCGACATCCTCGTGCCCCTCGCGCCGAATCAGGCCGACGACGAGGGTGCGCTGAACGCCACGGCGGGCGCGGTGAACTACCAGATTCAAAACCTGAACGTCGGAGGCGGCACGCCCACCGGCGACTCGCTGAAGTTCCTCGGCAACTACGCCCCGCTGGCCGACCCGGATCCGAAAGCGCCACGCGAAGACTTCGTCGTACTGCTGACCGACGGCCTGCCCAACTGCAACAGCAACAACCCGAACACCTGTTCCAGCGCCAGCTGCCGGTGCACCTTGCAGCCCGCCACCGCCTGCATGGCGGCGAGCCTCTGCACTCAGGGCTGCCTCGACCGAGACAACTCGGCCGCGCAGGTGACGGCGCTCCGCGCGAAGAACATTCGCACCATCGTGGTCGGCTTCGGTG
>JAYUXE010000261.1:0-2262 GCA_043753165.1 Archangiaceae bacterium
CTTGCGGCACAGCTCGCCGCCGCGGCCGTAGACCCAGGCGCGCTGGCCGGGGTCTTCGCTGTGCGTGGTGCGCCGCATGCCGAGGTACGTGACGGGCGCCTCACCGCCAATCGTGACGTTCGCCTGCATCACCTTGCGCGCCGTTCGGTAGATTTTCTGCCGCTGCATCAGGTTCAGCGTCGAGTTCTTCCGCCGCGGGTCATGGCCGCACATGAACAGCACTTCGCTTTTGTAGACGTTGCCGATGCCCGCACAGACCTTCTGGTCGAGCAGCACTTCGCCGAGCTCGCGATCGCCCTGCGCTTCCATGCGCCGCACCGCTTCTGCTTCATCGAAGTCCGGCGCCAGCAGATCGGGTCCCAGCTTGTTCAACGCGGGATGGCGATCGAGCTCACGCAGCGACAGCAGCTCGACCACCGGCACGTCGAAACCGACGGCGACGAACGCCGGCGTCTCGAGCAGCACGCGCATGAACCGCCGGTTCTTCTGCCACGCCTCGCCCGGCCGGTAGATGTGCCAGCTGCCGTTCATCCGCATGTGCGTGCGCAACGTCAGCCCGCCCGAGAATTCAATCAACAGGTGCTTGCCCACTGCACGCACGGCGGTGACCGTCTGCCCTTTCAGCGGGGCTTGATCATCCGCCGCGCTCGGCTGTGCGTAGCCCGACTCGAAGTGCGTGACGGGTTGGCCCACGAGCGCGCGCGACAACGTCTTCGCCGCGCGGAGAATCGTGTCGCCTTCAGGCATCCCCAGTCACCGGCTTGTGGCCGAACGGCGCGCGGAGCTTCGGCATCGCGGTGCGCGCCCCGAAGCGCCTCATCTGGTACCCATCGCCCGCCGGAGTGAACCCCGCCTTCTCGAGAAACGGCGCCATCACGCTCTCGCGCGCGTGCTCACCATTCACCTCGGACAGCAGCAGTCCCTGCCGCGCATCGACCTGCGCCCGCGCCATCACCGCCAGCGCGTTCGCCACTGCCAGCGCCACGCGGCCCTTGTCGGGGTCTTCCTTCGGCAACCAGACGTGCGCTTGCCGACCGCCGCGAGACAGCCAGGCGCGGGCCGCTCCATCGATGAGAACGACGTGCGAGCCAATCGCCCGTTGCGGCCGCTGCGTTTCGGCACCCGCTGGCCACGGCAGCAACGCGCCGTACGGATTCGCCGGGTCGACCGCGCTCACGGTGACGACTTCGCTTTCGTCGGCTGCGACTTTCAGCGCGCGAAGAAGGTCGAGCACGGGGGGCAGGGCGAACTGCATCGCTCCGACGCCCGAGACGAAGTAGCCGCGCCGCACGCGCCCCGATTCTTCGAGCAGCTTGAACACGTCGTAGACGGCGCTGAACCCACCCGGCAGCCCTTCGGCCTGCGCCACTTCGCGCGTGACGATGCCGTAGCGGTTCAGCAGTTGCTGCGCGATGGCGGCGCTCCATTCGGTCGGCGACGCCGCGGCAGGAATCCGGCTCTCGACCAGCGACCAGCGACCTTCTACCGTCGGCGGCGCAGACCTTCGCGAACGGAACACCTTCATTTCGATCGACCGCCGGTTGTGCTTCAGCGGCGGCCGCACCAGCTCGCGCAGCACCGCGAACCCGTCGTTCGTGACGAGCCCCTTCCACGTCAGGCTCCACAGCGCGTCCACCGTCTCGCGCGGGAAACCGCCACCCATCGCCTGGTGCAGCGACGCGAAGAAGCTGGCGCCGCGTTTGCGCAACAGGTCGAGCAGCTGCGTCTCTTTCGGCGTCAGCTCGGGCGTCGGCAGCCGGTACAGCTTCGGCAAATGGTCGGTGAGGTACAGCGCGATTCGGCCATCGCGATCGCCCATCGGCTCGAGGCCGACCCAGACGACTTCACCCGCGGCGGTGAGCGCGTCGAGGTCGGAAGCTTGGTAACCCTCGATGCGCGCAGGCAGCAGTTCCTTCTCGAGCATCGAGGCGGGTATCGGCAGGCCCTGCAGCTTCTCGACGACATCGAGCACTGCATCGAGGCCGCGGCGCTTGCGAACGACGCCCTGCCAGCTGGTGAGCAGCCGGCCCATGACTTCGGGCTCGACCGGTTCGATTTCTTTGCGCAGCCGCGCCAGCGAACGGCGCCGCAAGGTCGACAGCACTTCCGGGTCGCAGAACTCACGGCCCGTGCCGCCCGGCCGAAACGCGCCTTCAATCAACCGCTGCGCCGCCGCGAGCCGCCTCAAGCCTGACGTCACCACGTCCAGCGACAACCCGAACCGCGCCGCCACTTCGCCGGGCGTGAACGGCGCATGCGTGC
>JAYUXE010000262.1:0-2261 GCA_043753165.1 Archangiaceae bacterium
CGGCCTTCCAGTTCCCTTCCAGCTTCTTGAGCTGCTCGAACGCGGCCCGGCCGTCGACCTTGGCGGACACGGCAGGAGGGGCAGCGAGCAGCGCGGCGACGAGCATCAGGGCAGTCATGGAAGGCGCAATCTTTCACGGCCGACCACCCACGGCGAGAACTTGTGCCTACATCCACGGCGGCGGTATGTCGCAAGGCGTTTTCGTAAGGGGAAAACCAATGCGCACACCTCTTTTGTTGCTGGGCGTCCTCGCAATTTCTTGCGGAGGGAAGACCAAGCTCATCGACACCGCCTGCCGCGAAGACTCGGCCTGCCCCGCCGGGGAAATCTGCGAGAACTTCAAGTGCGTTCCGGCCGCGACGCGGGCCTGCACCAACGTCGTCGCAGGCAACCCGATTCTGCAGCCTGACCCGTACGCCATTCAGTTCGGCGAGATCGACGTGTCGACCCAGACGCAGAAGCTCACCATTCACAACATCGGCAACTGCACGCTGACCCTCTACGAAGCCAGCTTCGCGAAGGGCCCGGCGTCGCCCTTCACCTGCGGCCTCACCACCGCGGTCTTCCCGATGGAAATATTCCCGGGCCGCAGCCGCGAGTTCGAAGTCACCTTCGTCACCGACAAGCCGGGCCGGCTCACCGATGAGCTCAAGATTTTGAGCGACGACAAGGAATTCTCTGAGCTCCGCGTGCCGCTGTCGGTGAACTTCCTCGGGGTGCCGAAGCTGCAGGTCGCTCCGAACCCCGTCGACTTCGGCTACGTCGCCGTCGGCCGCCAGAGCAGCCGCAACGTTCAAATCACCAACCAGGGCTCGGGCGTCGCGCCCATCACCGTCAAGACCATCGCCTTCTCGGACCCCGCGACGATGGACTTCGCGTTCGTCACCCCCTTTGTCGGCCCGAAGACCTTGAACCCCGTCGCCACCGACTCGGCCTCGCTGATTCCGCTCGAGCTTCGGTACACCCCGCGCACCACCGCCAAGCACGCGATGGATCTGCTCGTCGTCACCAGCCACGGCACCGTCAAAGTCCCGCTGGCCGGCAACGCCGAGACGCCGCCGCAGATGACCTTCAACCCCGCGATGATCAACCTCGGCAACGTGCCCCTGGGTGCGACCAACCTCGCCACCCTCACCATCAACAACATGGGCGGCGCACCCCTGAACGCGAGCTTGAAATGGGGCGGCACCAACCCGAACACCGACCTCTTCACCAGCCCGACCGTCATTCCGCCCATCGCAGCCGGCGCGCTGATCGACATCCAGGTCGGCTTCACCGCGACCGCCGTCGGCCCCGTCACCGGCCTTCTCAACCTCACCACCAACGACCCGGGCAAGCCGTCGATCACCATCCCCGTCACTGCCAACGGCGTCCCCGGCGCCGGCCCCCAGGTCGTCAAGCTCGAGATGGTCTACGAGAACGGCACCGACAGCGTGTTCGACAGCGACGTTCGAAACGTCGACATGACCCTCGAGCACCCGTTCGGCTACGTCTGCAACAAGCAGACGCCCAACCCGATGAACTGGGGCACGTACGGCAAGCCGTCATGGCTCGCGTTCGCTCCGAAAGAAGAGCCCGAGCGCATCGTCCTCGCCGACGCCACCACCGACGGCACCTACCGCGTGATGCTGCAGTACGTCGAAAGCTGCGCCTCGGTGCCCACCGGCCTGCTCGCCGGCCTGCTCGGCATCTCGACCGAAGTGCTCATCGGCTACCTCTCGGGCGGCGTCATCCCCGTCAACGGCGAAGACGTCTCGAAGCTCGTCGCCCAGATTTGCCTCTCGAACAAGAACAGCAACGCGACGGTGCGGGTGTTCGTGAACGGAATGATGGTGAAAGAGAAGACCGTCAACCTCGGCAAGCGCGGCGACAGCGCCTACGCGCTGGATCTCGAACGGCTCAACGGCGCGTTCACCGCCAAGTGAGGAACCGCATGCTCCGGAAAACCATCTGGCTGTCGGTGCTGGCGCTCGCCTGCGGCGGCAACAAGCCTCCGACGATGGAAGGCCCGATGCGCCCGGCCGGCCTCTACGCCGAACCGCCGCGCCTCGCGTACACGTGCGTCACCCCTGGCTGCAACGAGAAGGTCACCACCCGCATCACCGTCAGCGGCGATCGCCGGGTCGCGATCAAGCGAATCCTGCTCACCGGCAGCGCGGCCAGCGACTTCTCGTTCGAGACCACCGAGAAGCCGCCTTTCATCGTCGGCGCGGCGGTGAGCTTCAACATCGACGTGAAGTACACGCCGAAGGGCGCTCCGC